>NZ_JBZNBU010000323.1:0-14310 GCF_058530065.1 Waterburya sp.
ATAGCAATGATGCCACCAACTACAGCAGTAGTTTCTGTCTCGTTTAATACTTCTAAAGAAGTGTTGTTTAGTTCGTTGAATTGAATTTTAGACATGAATTTTCTCCTGGTTCAATGTGATTTGTTAATTGGAATTTGTCGGGGATTAACCTTGGTTGACATTCACGTTACTGCCTTGACCTAGGAAAGTAGCATTACCTAAACCAACTTGCTGGACTAACGCAGTATTGTCGGCAGAAACTAGAGCTAGATTTAATCTGCTAGAAAGATCGCTTCCTAGAGCAATGATGCCACCAACTACAGCAGTAGTTTCTTGCTCATTTAATACTTCTAAAGAAGTGTTGTTTAGTTCGTTGAATTGAATTTTAGACATGAGTTTTCCTGGTTCGATATGATTTGTTGATTAGAATTTGTCGGGGATTAGCCTTGGTTGACATTCACGTTACTGCCTTGACCAATTCCTGCAAAGTTAAAAGCACCACCTTGAAGGACAGCAGCAGTGTTATCGGCAGAAACAATCCCAACGTTTTGTCTTTGAGATAAATCGCTAAAAATAGCAATGATGCCACCAACTACAGCAGTAGTTTCTTGCTCGTTTAATACTTCTAAAGAAGTGTTGTTTAGTTCGTTGAATTGAATTTTAGACATGGTGTTTTTTCCTATTGAATATAGTTTACTGATTAGAATTAGTAGGTAATTAACCTTGGTTGACAACAACGTTACTGCCTTGACCTAGTAAAGCAACATTACCTAAACCAAATTGCTGAACTAGTGCATTATTATCAGCAGATACAACTGCAATATTTTGTCTAACTGATGCGTCGCTAAAGGCAATAAAAATTCCACCAACGACACCAGCAGTTTCTGTCTCGTTTAATACTTCTAAAGAAGTGTTGTTTAGTTCGTTAAATTGAATTTTAGACATTTATTTTCTCCTGTATTTGTGAGATTTAGTTTTAAACTTTTGGTTCGAGTTCTAAAACTTTGTTCTTGTGTTTTCTCTCGATGAATCTATTGTGCAACAACCAAAAAAGAATAACAACTATTTTCAACACCTAGATTAGACACAACTATAAGAGTTTTGTCTTTTTAAGAAGTAATAAGCTGTGGTCTGTTGTAAAATATTATTTTTTATGGACAGTAAAATAAATATCAATTTATTTTAAGTCAAAAATAAGTCTTTTAATGTTCTTTTTTCAAAGATATAGATTTTAAACAAATAAGAGTAATATTTTATCTTTTGACGACCTATCAATTAGGTAAACTTCTCGAATTGCGGACAAAAGACTAGAAGTATTCTTGTAGGTATTGAAAATATAGAATGCAAATGGATATGTTAAGACATATGAAGAGGAGTTATGTGCTTTTTAAGCACATAAAATTGCGCCAAAAAAGATCTTTTTTGACCAAAATCTCGCAAACTAGTACTGAAAGACTAGCTTTTTTGTTACAAACGGAAACAATTGACCATGAATAAGCAACGATTGAGCGATCGCAATAACCTATATTCGATTCTGATGGATTTAGATAATGCTAGTTATAAAGCCTATAAAGATATTCGAGGTAGCTATAGGTTCGATCGCTTTACTCTCGTTGTAGACTACGTTCAAGGAGATCCTTTTGCTTCTCCCAGTCAGTTACGGGTAGTTCTGACTCAATCTGTAGCTAAATTTCCCACCCAGTTATATCAATCTCTCTCTAGAGAAATAGCCTTAGGAGACTATTTAGCACGACAATTTAGTCGTAGGGCAAAAGAGGTAAGTTCCGATCGAGGCACGGGAAAAAGTGGTTTAATTGCCATAGCTTCTCTGGGACAAGAAGTATTAGTGAGAAATGCTGTTTTAATAGACGATAAGACGGTAGAAGTTCGTTTTGTGGTGGGTTTGCCTGCTCGGGGAAGAAGAATTTTAGGTCGTCAAGCAGCAGAAATGTTGTGTGAAGATATTCCCCAGATTGTGGAAGAGACACTTATATATATGTCTCTCGATCCAGCAGAGGTAAAAAAACACGTCGAAACCGTTGAAGATGCAGACTGGTTGCGATCGCAATTATCCCAAAAAAATTTAGTGGCGTTTGTTGCCGATGGCGCAGTCTTACCCCGTCGTAGCGGTATCGATCCTCGTCCTTTACTAGAAGCTATTCCTTTTAAGTCTCCCGAATCTTTACAAGTAGAATTCAATTGTCCTAATTGCGGTTTAATTTCGGGAATGGGCATTCCCCAGGGAATTAGTTTGATAGTCGGCGGCGGCTATCATGGCAAATCGACTCTATTAAAAGCGATCGAGTTGGGGATATACAATCATATCCCTGGAGATGGTAGGGAATATGTCGTGTCTAATCTGAGTGGAGTTAAGATCCGCGCTGAAGATGGACGGAGTATTGCAGGAGTGAATATTTCTCCTTTTATCAATCATTTACCTCAAGGCAGATCGACGACTAATTTTATTACTACTAATGCTAGTGGCAGTACTTCCCAAGCAGCTAACATAATAGAAGCTTTAGAAGCAGGGGCAGAATTACTGTTAATCGATGAAGATACATCGGCGACTAACTTTACAATTCGCGATCGCCGAATGCAAGCCTTGATTGCCAAAGAAAAAGAACCAATTACTCCGTTTATCGATAAGGTACGCCAACTTTACGATGACTATGGAGTCTCGACAATTTTAGTCATGGGGGGAAGTGGCGATTATTTTGATGTGGCAGATTTAGTCATTGCGTTAGAAAACTACCTTCCTCAAGACGTTACTAACGAAGCTAAAGCGATCGCGCGAGAATATATTACCCATCGAAATTCCGAAGGAGGAGACAATTTCGGCAAGATAACTCCTAGAATACCCCTCGAAAAAAGCATTGATGCCAGTCGGGGTAAAAGAGAAGTCAAACTAAAATCAATGGGAACAGACAAAATTGGCTTTGGGGTAGAAGATATTGATTTAACCGCAGTAGAACAAATAGTCGATACAGGGCAATTAAAAGCGATCGCCCTAGCCATAATTTATGCCAAAGATAAATATATGAGTTCGGAATTGACTCTTGCCGAAATCTTAGATCGAGTCGAGGGAGATCTAGACAGATACGGATTAGATATTATTACCGAATATCCCCAAGGAAACCTCGCCCAATTTCGCCCTCAAGAATTAGCTGCTGCTTTAAATAGATTACGCAGTCTCCAAGTGACTGTAGTTTAGACTTTAGCTAATAGTAATAATTTCTCCTGCTTTTACTTGCAAAACTTGAGAATCTTGAATCCAGTCTTGATTAAATGAATCTATGTGAGTTGTAGTGATAATTGTTTGAAAGCGATCGCCAATTACTTCTAAAAGTTGTTTTTGGCGGTTGAGGTCTAATTCTGCCAAAACATCATCTAATAATAATAAAGGTGGTTCGCCGACTACTTCTTCAACGAGCTTTAATTCTGCTAATTTTAACGCTAAGACCAAAGTGCGCTGTTGTCCTTGAGAACCATAGTAACGGGCGGGAGTTCCATCAATGCTCAATTCGATTTCATCTCGATGAGTGCCGACTAGGGTTGTTCCTTGATATTTTATTTCGCGATCGCGATAGCTGGCTAATTTGTCTAAAAAAGCTTGTTGCACTGCTTCGGGTGCGTCTTCTCTCCATTCCACATTAGGTAAATATTTGATGCTTAAGGTTTCGGTTTCTCCACTAATACGATGATGCCAAGATGCAGCAATGGGGGCGATTTTGGCAATTACTCTAGCTCGTCGGCGAGTCACTCTAGAACCTGCTGCTGCTAGTTGTTTGTCCCATAATTTTAATTGGGGTTCAAATAAATCGAGGGATTCTGATGATTCTCCTTTAATAATCGAGCGGATTTTTTTTAATAGAGCGTTACGCTGGCGCAATATGCGATTATATTCCTGCAAAATATTAGAATAAACTGGCTCTAATTGAATTAATAAGCTATCGAGCCAACTTCTTTGGGAATTGGGCGCGCCTCTAACTAAATCTAAATCTAAACTAGAAAACTGTACTGCATTAAGAACCCCCAAAAAATCGATTTGACGGCGTAGTTTTTCTTGGTTGAGAATAACAGTACGTCTACCACGATCTCGAATCACAATACTTAACTGATTGGTGCTGTGATTGCGTTGGACAACTGCTGCAATTTGACCGCTAGATTGATTATTTAAAACTAATTCGCGATCGCGACTGGTACGATGGCTTTTAAGGGTAGCTAATAGTTCTATTGCTTCGAGAAGATTAGATTTTCCTTGAGCATTATCTCCCACTAAAATAGTTTTTTTGGCTGTAAATTCTACCTCGCGATCGCTATAGTTACGAAAGCTTCGCAAATGCAGTCTTTTTAAATACATTTATTAGTTATTATTCTTTTACTTATTTCTAATTTTTAATAACAGGCTATTTAATTCTGGTTTAGCGGCGGGTTCGTCTGGTAAATTACTGTTATCGAATGCTCTATCTAGTTGTTCTTGCAATCTTTGATATTCTTTTTGATAAAATTCTAGATTGACAGATGATAAGGTTTCTTTTTCTTTGCCCGATTGTTTTTGAACAATTAAATCCTTAATATAAGGTAAATTAAATTCTTGGTTCAACTCGACTAGATTGGCTTCAACCTTACCAGTGTTTAATAAATTAATTCCTGTTAATAATGCTCGGTATACATAAAGTAATTTTTTAAGATAATAAATATTTTCTTTAGTAAATAATTTCCATTGATTATTAGCAAATCCTTGATAGTGATAATAATGATTGCGAGTAATACAGTTAGAGGCGATCGCTTTTAATTCTCGATGTTCGGGAGTAGTTTTTAGAATCAACGGAGAATATAATTGTTCTAAAACATAGCCATTTCTTTTAAGTAATAAATTACAAAACTTTTTTAGGTCGTGAGTGACTAAATCTATTTCAACGCCTGCTTCAGCTTCGGTAACTTCAATAGTTTCTCTAGCAGAATATAAGCCAATTACTTTTTGCAGAGGTAAAATATGAACTCCTCGCAGATCGTAGTCAGAATTTGCTGAAGGAAAACCATATAAATGCGCACCACTAATAGTTAAAAACATCAAAGGGAAAGGCTGCGATTCGATTACTTCTGCTAATAATTGAGAATTTTGCATGATTTTCAAGATTATTGATTTTTCATTCTACCTACTACCTACTACTTAAAAGCAATTGACAAACGGCACAAAAGGTTAACTTGTCACAAGTGGTGATTGACTTTCAGGCGATTGCTAAACAATAGCCGTTTTAACTTGTAAAAAGTTTTGAATAGCTTCCAGATAAGCTGATTTGTCTTCTAACATCGGGAAGTGAGAAGTTTGAGGTAATTCTACATATTCAATGCGATCGTTTAAAGCTGCTGCTTGTCTTCCCATTTTCGCAGGGATAATAATATCTTTTTCTCCCGAAACCATTAACGTGGGTACGGTTAGGTTAGCAAACTCTTGGGGCATAGTTTCTACCGCAGCCTTGCTCACAGAAGTATAAATCGTACCTACTGCTGCTTGATAGTCGGCTAATAAAAAATCTTCTAAAAAAGCCATGCGATCGCTTTGATCGATCGGACGATGTAAAAATCTTGCCATAAACATTCTGTCGGCAAAAGGAACTTTTAGAAACCAATCGTAGCGGAATTTAACTACATAACCGCCAAATTTATGGAAGGCAGCAAATGCTTTAGCATCGTACTCAAAAATCCCATTACAAGTTAAGATTGCCCGTTCGATTCTTTCGGGGTAGCGATTAATAAATATAGTCGCGATCGATGCTCCCATTGAGTGGGCATTAAGATAAATTCGTTCTAATTTTAGTTCGTTTAATAGTAAGATTAAATCTTCTGCATAGTCTGCCATCTCGTAACCCAGATCGGGGCTATCTGCTTGCAGACTAGAACGACCAAACCCCCGCAGATCGTAAAGTAAACAATCAAAATTCTCAATTAAAGCCGTTGCCGTACTGCGCCAATATTTTGCAGATCCTCCCCAACCATGAACGAAAACCATTACTGGCTTATTAGATTTACTTTGAGGCTGGCGAACCCATTCATAATAGTGGTTCACTCCGCGAATGTTGATTAGAGGCATAGAGATTTAAGTTAGATTTGAGCAAATTATCTAATTGTTGTTTTTTAGTCTATGCCGAACTTTAACAATACATAAAGTTATTTTGGTTGTTTTAAGAAAAACTACAAGTCTCAAGGTCAAAAATGAAGATTTAATAAAGTTTTAAACATATATGTAAAATCTACATCAACCGCTCAAATTAGTAGGATATATTGGTTTTATGAACATAAATTAAGATAATGGCATCAACACAAAAGTACTATGAGCGACAGTGAAGTAGAGCAATGGTGTCAAGCAAATAATTGGAGCGAACCCAGACAAATAGAACTAGGTATTTGGGTGGCTTTTCCTCCAGGCGGAGTAATTGAAACCCCCCTACCATTGCAAATACAAAAATCTAAACCCAAATTATTGGATAGTGTAATTGATTTATTGCTTTTAGTCTTGGTGACTACTGCCGTGGCAGCGACCGCCATAATTATGTCTCCTTGTTTTATCAAACCAATAGTCAACCGTCGTCGAAAAAACTATTTAGATCGCAGTTAAGTAGCTGGTACGATTCTAATTTTTAATTAATCCAAATTAATATATTTAATATGAAATTGAAGAAAATTTTATTAACTTTTTTCTTCAGTGCTTGTTTACTGACAATTAGCTTGAATATTTCCATAACGTCAACAGCACAAGAACCTACTAAAACTGATAATGATATCTCTTGGACAGCAGAAAATTCAGACCCCAATGTTTTGGGCTGGATGGAGGGTTCGCCACCACCACTCGATAAAATAATTCGCTTCGACGATAACAGTTTTGCCAAGTTTCCTCAATGGCGTTGGACGGTATGCAACTTTCAGCAGTTAATGCCCACAAAGCCTGTTAGTCGTGGATTGTCGCCAGTTGCACAGCTGGAAAGCAAGGAAGTATCAGGCATTGACGATGTAACCTTTATGACCTTAGGTGCTGAAGAACCTATGACCTGGAAGCAATCTTTAGCAGCCAATTTCACAGATGGTATTTTGGTGATGCATCACGGTAAGGTTGTTTACGAAACCTATGCTGGTTGCCTAGATTCCGCCAAGCGTCATGGAGCAATGTCTATGACCAAATCCTTTGTGGGATTGCTAGGAGAGATGTTAATTGCTGAGGGTCAACTCGATGAAAGCAAACTGGTTCGAGATTACATTCCCGAACTAACTGAAAGTGCCTTTGGTGATGCCACGGTGCGCCAGGTTTTGGATATGACAACAGGTTTGGATTATAGCGAGGACTACTCAGATCCCAACGCTGGAGTCTGGCTACACGCAGCAGCAGGAAATCCCCTCCCAAAGCCCGCAGACTACACTGGTCCTAGAACATATTTTGAATTTTTACAAACGGTTCAAAAACAAGGGGAGCATGGTGGCAGCTTTGCCTACAAAACCATTAACACTGATGTTTTGGGTTGGTTGATTAGTAGGGTTACAGGTCAACCCGTCACTGAAGTACTCTCGGAAAAAATATGGAGCAAAATAGGAGCAGATCTGGGGGCTTATATGTCAGTAGATTCTATCGGTACGCCCTTTGCTGGCGGTGGTCTGAGTGCTGGTCTGCGGGATATGGCTCGTTTTGCTCAAATGATTCTTAATGAAGGGATGGTAGGGGATGAGCAGGTTATACCCGTATCAGTGATTGAGAGTATTCGAGGTGGTGGCGATCGCGATGCTTTTGCTGATGCTGGATATTCTTTACTTGAGGGTTGGAGTTATCGTAGTATGTGGTGGATTACTCATAATGAACATGGTGCATTCATGGCTAGAGGCGTACACGGTCAAGCCCTCTATATCGATCCTGGGGCAGATATGGCGATTGTTCGCTTTGCTTCCCATCCCGAGGCAAAAAATGCTGTCATCGATCCGACATCTTTGCCAGCATACGAAGCTTTGGCTAATTATTTAATTGAAATCGATAATTCTTACAGCCGTTTTCAGTTGAATAGCTCTCTGGGAAAATTTACTAGTTCGTAGTTTTTAGTTCTTAGTTCTTAGTTTTTAAAGTTTAATTATGTGGTCTACCCATGTGAAAAGCGCAGTAAATTCTTGCTTATAGTGCGAGGTATCAAAATTACTCTTTAGTTTACTTTGATTTTAGACGACGAGATGATGGCACAGTTACGTCAAGGACTACAGCGTCGGCTAGATTATGATGTCAAACAAGTTTACAACTTAACCTATAATTTGTTTGTCAAAACTGACACAAAACTGTCACAATTTTACAACATCCGCCTAATATGATGCCTATATTTTGCTTGGCATAAAACCTATGTCTGATGTGAAGTGAACAGATTCAACTATTCCCGTAGTTTTTTGATAAGTCAGTTTGAGTCATTTCAGCAAACTTATAACAAAAATCAACCTTATCCTCATTTAGTTATTGATGACCTATTTGAACCAGGGATACTTCAGCTGATTCTTCAGGAATTTTCTCCCACCTGCAATCATACCCATCAAGTAAGAACCAATAATGATTTATTCATCAAAACGAAAAAAGTAGATCGACTATCAGAATTTGGGCGCACTTTTTATTATTGGCTTAATTCTCGCGATTTTCTTCGTGCTTTGGCTTTGGTAGTAAATCGAGAGCGAGATAGTTTGATTGGCGATCCTTATTATTTAGGGGCGGGAATACACGAACTATTACCAGGAGAAAAAATAGAGTCTCATCACAATTTCCTGTTTCACAAAGATTTACCCTTAATTTGCCAGTTTAATCTAATTCTCTGTCTTAACGATTGTAGCGATTTTGCAGAAACAGGAACAATTAAGATTTGTGGCTCTCAAGATAATAGCTCTCCACAGGTAGAATACTCCCTGAATTCTAATCGCACCTTTATCTTACCCATGACCAACAAAGTTAAGTACACAATAAATACGAGTGAATGTATTATGTGTAGTCCCAAATTTTTATCAATCTACTATTGGTCTTTAATCATTAATTGACTCTATAAGCGATCGCAAATGCTCAATAAACCTCAACCACAATGGCAAACAGTAAAATATGCTCGCGGTGACAAAATATCCTGGGATCTCAACACTTTATGGCTAATAAAACGGGGAATAGTTAAAGTATTTACCTACAATTTAGCAGGAAGAATGGTTATTTTAGGCTATTGGAGTCAAGGAGATGTCATCGGTCAAACTTCTGACAACTTCTATTCCTATCAGATAGAATGCTTATCTGCCGTAGAATTAGCTATTGTTCCTTATCAAGATTGGCATTACCTCGCTAAAGAAATTCGCACCAGCTTTCAAGATTCGGAAAGATTAATCTATGCTTTAGCTCAAAAAGATATTGAAGAAAAGCTCCTGGAGCTATTAATTTATTTCGGTAATAAGTTTGGCATAAAACACGAATTAGGCAAAGCGATACCTATTCCTTTAACCCACAATGATTTATCAAAGTTGCTCAGTATTACTAGGGTTAGTGTGACTCGTTCTATGAACCAATTACAGAGCAAAAAATACATTGTTATCCCCAAGCGGGGAGAGATTATCTTATGTATTTCGGCAATACCCAGACTTGAGTACAAAATTTAGTAAACTGTTGTCAATCGGATATTTCCCTTAGTTTTGTCAAAACTAACACAAGACTGTCATAAATTTGTAATTCTTACCTGGTAAATATAGATAAACATTTTGTTAAATAACTTGTTATTTATATGACTATCGGCGTATCTCAACCTCAGTTCGGTTTAGCAAACAATAGTAATGTTATTGATTTAACTCTTTTTGACAACGCCCTTGTCAAACTTCAGCAAGAAGCAGGAGGGTTACATCATAAATATATCACTGCCAAACCCTATCCTCATTTAGTAATTGACGATCTTTTTGCCCCAGAATTATTAGATCGCTTGGTGGCAGAATTTCCTAAAGTTAAAGAACGAGACTGGCTGGTATGGGATACCCAACACGAACTAAAGACTACCTCTAATGGGATTGAAGGCTTGTCTGGGTTTACCCAAATGTTTTGTTTTTGGCTCAACTCTCCACAGGTAATCAAAACTATCGAACAAATTACCGACATTGATAACCTAGTGGGAGATCCTTTGTTTCATGGTGCTGGTTTACACGAAATGTATCGGGGTGGTTGGCTGGAGATGCACACCGACTATACCAGACATTTTAGTTTGCCCTTGATGAGGAGATTGAATATCCTAATTTATCTCAATCGCGACTGGGATACTAATTGGGGTGGGGAACTAGCATTACAAAATCTTGGCAATCCCCGAAGTAATGTTAGCTACCCCCCGTTGTTTAATCGCACGATTATTTTTCCTACTACTAATAAGACTTTTCATGGCGTACCAAAACCCTTATCTTGCCCCTTAAATCGCAGTCGCCAACTGTTGTCTATCTACTATTGGAATCCTATACCCATGCCTTTGTGGTCAAAAGCGGGTACGCCTTTGTTGTGGGCATCCAAGCAAAAGAAAAACTTCAAACAACTATTAGGTAAATCTTGAAATATCTAGTCCTAAATATCTTGAATCGTTATTTTTTCAATGGTGGAAAAAATATCTGGCAAGCAACTAAATGTTTGATTCTACGTTGGGAAATTTGGTTTTTACTCCATAGCGATCGCGATGAAATAATATCAGACAAGGTTGCTAGGGCGATCGCTTTACGAAAACTTAGATATCCCAACAACATTCTTTTCGTGCTAGTTGAGTTTATTTTCAGGGCTAGAGTTTGATTTTAATTGATAATAGGGGTTGCCAAAAATGATATTTATTTTAATATTAGAATTGACTATTTTCTTATTTGTTGGCTTAATTATTTTACTTCTCTATAAACTATTTCCCGTTAAGCCAATGAAAAAAAGTAGATCCAAACCCAGAAAAATTAAATACATAAATTCTTTTTATTATTTATTCGATCTAAAAAACATTTTGTCTATAAAGCCTTACTAATCACCATGAGTCAGCTATCCAAATAGGAATTACAGCGATCGCTTGCGTAAATTAATTTCTTTTTAATACTTTAGATTGCATGTTGAGCTATCGGAACGTAATTTCGACAATCTTTATATGCTTGGGTATTAGTAGCTCCTTCGTAATTAACCATAACTAGCACTAAATAAAATAGTCTTGGTATTTCAGACTTGTCAAAATTGACATACTCAAGACATTTAATTGAAAAATTGTTGGATTAGTATTGATTGTTGGATTAGTATTAAAAAATCAAAGAATATTTGATTTCCATAATATTTTTTTGGAGCATAGCACCAATGTTCAATCTCGGCGATCGTGTTAAACATATAGAAACGGGTAACATCGGTATCATTATGGGTTTTAGCAAACCCATAGTAAATAATAAATGTCTGCCAACAGTTAAGGTAAAAAGTTAAAAACCTACTGTCTAAAGACTTACAGACTCAATGGCTACCATGTTCGGAAGACTACAGAGTAATTTACCCCAACCTCAATAGTAGAAAACTAATACTCGCACCAATCAAAAGATACGATCGCCCCAAAATTGCCTAGCGATCGCAATTATTTATCTCATCTATGAAACAAGCAAAATCTACACCCGCCAAGCAATTAACAGTAATTGGTTGGCGGGAAATGTTGAGTCTGCCAGATCTAGGAGTCGATCGCATTAAAGCTAAAATCGATACGGGGGCGCGTACATCTGCTTTACACGCCTTCAACTGCCAAGAATTTCAACAAGATGGCAAGACCATGATTCGCTTTGAAATTCATCCCCAACAACGAGACAACAAATACAGCATCACAGCCGAGGCAGAGTTACTAGAATACCGCAAAGTAACTAGTTCTGGGGGACACGCTCAAACTAGACCTGTGATTTTAACAACGATCCAATTAGGGGAACATCAATGGCAAGGAGAATTAACCTTAACCAACCGCGACGTAATGGGTTTTAGAATGCTTTTGGGCAGACAGGCAGTACGCAAGCGTTTTTCTATCGATCCTGGTAAATCTTTTCTGCAAAGTAGTCCCCATTAAAACCAGATATTTATATTCAAAGTCGAAGTTTAAGTTATGAAAATTGCTATACTATCTCAAGATTCTTCCCTTTATTCCACCAGAAGATTAAAAGAAGCAGGAGAAGAACGAGGACATGAAGTAAGAGTGATTCCCTATCTTCGTTGCTACATGAACATTACTTCTAGCCGTCCTAGTATTATGTTCAATGGCAATCCCCTAGAAAATTTTGATGCGGTCATCCCCCGCATTGGGGCATCTCGAACTTTTTACGGCACTGCGGTGGTGCGTCAGTTTGAAGTGATGGGAGTGTTTAGTGCTAATGAATCTCAAGCAATTTCTCGCAGTCGCGATAAGCTGCGCTGTATGCAAATCTTAGCCAGGGAAGGAGTAGGGTTACCTGTAACGGGTTTTGCCCATGCCACCCAAGACATTGATGGTTTGATCGAAACTGTCGGCGGCGCGCCTTTGGTAATCAAACTACTAGAAGGTGCTCAAGGCACCGGCGTAGTGCTGGCAGAAACCTATCAAGCTGCTAAATCGGTAATTGAAGCTTTTCGGGGTTTGGATGCCAATATTTTGGTACAGGAATATATCAAAGAAGCGGGCGGTGCAGACTTACGTTGCTTTGTAGTAGGAGGCAAAGTAATTGCTGCTATGAAACGTCAGGGAGCAAAAGGCGAATTTCGCTCTAACCTCCATCGCGGTGGGAATGCAGAAGCTATTAAACTTTCCATTGAAGAAAGAACTACTGCCATTAAAGCAGCTAAAGCGATGGGTTTAAACGTAGCTGGGGTAGACTTGCTGCGCTCTAATCATGGTCCTGTAGTGATGGAAGTCAATTCTTCTCCTGGTTTAGAGGGAATTGAAAAAGCCACTGACATGGATGTGGCAGGCAAAATTATTGAATATGTAGCTACAAATGCTGTCGTTGCTAATACTGAGGCTATAGTTAATTATTGATCCTATAAACTAATAAAGTTTTTGGCAATTAATTACTAGAGAGTAACTTTATAAAGGCAAATACAACACTTTATCTTTCCACTCTTTTTGTTCTGTATAGTTTGCCAAAAGCAATATTTCATCAATTGTCTGTCGGATAGAAATGCGGTCGCTCACTACAAACATTCCTGACATTACTTTGTTTCTTTGCAAGCGTTGATAGGCAAAATCAGGCATTGTAGCGCGATCGTAAGTTATTAAAATGCGATCGCGATCGGCAGCCCAAGCAAGAATACTTGGATCGTCTGCTTCTCGCAAGCCTATATCTTGAACTCGAACTAAGTCTAAATCTGGTTGGTGTAAAAATAGTCCTCGAATAATATCGCCGTTGAAATTTTCATCGCTCAACAGCCTTAACATATTACATATTTAGTTATAAATTTTTCTGAGATAACAAACGAGAACGAATTTGACTTAGATCGGGTTGATTCGCTTCAAGACGCTGCCTTACAGATTCCGCTAATTCCTCTCTCTGATTCAAATATTCTTCTACAGTTTCTTGGTTTTTTAGGTAATAAGCGATCGCGCCATAGGTATCGGATAAAGTCAAAGTTGAATATTGACTGACAATAGATTCTGGAGACGCGCCATTTTGAAAGGCTCGAATCACTATTTCTAACAAGACTCTTGAATTTCCCACTCTGATTGCTCCCGTTTCATCTGCTCGTAGTGGTGGTTTTTCGCTTTTTAAAACAAGGGTCATCAACTAATCCTAACTTCAGCACAACTATAGATCTTAGCTTAATTTAAGGATAGTTAGTGTGAATGTCTTCATGACAAACTTAACCTCTTTACATATTGAAAGAAGTCAAACCTTATCTATCAATTGTTGATTAGTGTTGATGCTGTTTTGTGAGTTAAGTAAAAGAATTTAGTACGAATTAAATATAGCTAAGACAAAAGCAAATGTAAATAGCAACATTGGCAACATAAAATTTTAATGGCAACATTGGCAACATTATGGCAACATCATATTGCTTGATTGACGTGGCAAAAAAGAAACTGGCAAGCTGAATTGGAAACTTAGACATAGAAGATCGATGGCAAAAATCACCAAACATCGAGACAAGATTCTTGAAGCTTTAAGGCAATGGTTTCGCATCCATAAAGAATCACCATCTTTAGAAGAATTATGCCAAGAATTGGGCATGAAACGCACTCAAAAGGGTACTTTGCAAAAATGGCTCAAGACGATGCGTGGTATAGATGTTGAATGGGATGACAACTCAGCAAGAAGTTATCGTTTGCTAGAAAAAGATTCTTTGGAAACAGAAAG
>NZ_JBZNBU010000324.1:0-28983 GCF_058530065.1 Waterburya sp.
AGGAAAACATCCGATGGCAATTTTGGGCGCACTTATGAGAAAGCTTCTCCATATTGCTTACGGAGTCATTAAAACTGGCAAGCCTTTCGATCCTAATTACTGTCAAGTTGGTTGACTTTTAAGACGGTATCTGTACTAAGATCAGTTAGTTGTTAGTTGATTTATTGTCGTTCGATCAAGATCCTGCGCAATAAATCCAAAGCAGAACAAGAACTGAGATAGCGTATCAATTCTCGACCTCTACGCTCTCCAAAACGGTATTCGCGACCGATAGTTTTATTGTCTGGACTAGCAATACCAACATAAACTAAACCTACAGGTTTAGTCTCCGTACCTCCTGCTGGGCCTGCTATACCAGTAATTCCAATTCCCCAATCAGTTGCCAAACTTTTTTTTACTCCCAATGCCATTTGTTCGGCAACAGTTTCACATACTGCACCGTATTTTTTTAGATCCTGGGAATTGACTTCTAAGAGATTTTCTTTGATTCGATTGGCATATGCCATGATGCCGCCCACAAAATAACTAGAACTACCAGGAACTTCGGTTAGCATTGCCCCCAAGCCTCCTCCCGTGCAAGATTCGGCAACGCTGAGAGTTTGATTGCGATCTTGTAATAATTTACCCACCACAGAAGCTAAAGTATCTTCATTACTACCAAAATAATCTAAGCCAGCAATTTGTTTGATTTCTCTAGTAACAGGCTCAATTAAAGCTAGTGCTTCTTTTTCAGAGTCGGCTTTTGCTGCCACTCGCAAGCGAACTTCTCCTTTTCCAGCATAGGGAGCGACAGTTGGATTTGGCGAATTAAATAAATGAACTACTTTTTCTGCCAATGCAGACTCCCCAATACCACGAAAACGCATCATTTCACTATAAATACTACTTTTGCCCCATCCTTGGCTTTTGAGAAAAGGAACGGCAGTTTCCTGCCACATACGATACATTTCTGAAGGCACTCCAGGAAAAGTCATAATAGTAATTCCTTCTTTAGGCTGCCAGATTATACCAGGGGCTGTACCGTTAGGATTGGGTAGGGTTTTTGCTCCTTGAGGTACTAAAGCTTGTTTGCGGTTACTAGGAGTCATTTCTCGTCCGACAGAAGCAAACTTGCGTTGAATGTCTTCAATAATTTCGGGGTTTTCTTCTAAAGGGGTACTAAAAAAACTGGCAATAGTCTCAGTAGTTAAGTCGTCGGGAGTTGGTCCCAAACCGCCAGTAAAAAGTAGAATTGACGAGCGACTGAGAGCAGTTTCTAAGACTCGGTGAATGCGATCGACATTATCCCCTACAACAGTTTGATAATAGTGAGGAATTCCTAATTTAGCTAGTTCTAAAGCCAAATACTGACAATTAGTATTTAGAATATCTCCTAAAAGTAATTCTGTGCCAATACAAATAACTTCTGCGCTCATTAATTTTAAAATTTATAAATGAAAAATATTTTCTGGTATTATCTATTGCCGCTGTGAGTACTGCGCCAAACTTGCCAAACTTGGCAAATTTGCCAAGAAAGCAACATGGTTGCACCAATCGCATAACCCCAACCACTAGGGATATTGGAAAAACCCAAAGCAAGACTACCGACCCAGAAGGTCAGACTATAAATAAATAAAACCGTTTGACGCTGGGATATACCAGACTTGAGCAACCAGTGGTGTAAATGACTCTTGTCAGCAATAAAAGGAGATTTTCCTTTCCAAATCCGAGAAAAGATCACGGCAGACATATCCAAAATTGGTACTGCCAAAATTAAATAAGGCAAAACCACCGCCGTAATAGCAGTAGTTTTTACTAAGCCAACCACGCCCACTGCTGCTAAGGTAAAGCCCATAAAGTATGCCCCCCCATCCCCCATAAAAATTTGCGCGGGATTGAAATTGTAGCGTAAAAAGCCTAAAGCACCGCCCGCCAAAGCAGCCGCAATTAAAGCAGCCGCAGGTTGATCCATAAACAGAGTAACCACAAGCATCACAAAAGCAGCAATGCCCGAAACTCCCGCAGCCAATCCATCTACTCCATCAATCCAATTGATTGCATTTGCCATACCCACTAGCCAAACTACGGTAACGGGCAAACTCAACCAATAAATTTTAATTAGAGAATAGACGGGAAAAGAAACAAAATCAATTCTCACTCCCATGTACCAACAACCAGTAGCTACAGCTAGCTGCATTAGCAACCGCGAAATAGGAGTCAAATTAAAAAGATCGTCAGCAAACCCGATCCCAAAAAACAAAATACTGCCAATAATCACCGTCCAAATTTCCTTGACCTTGTTAGGTGCTAAAGCAGAAAATCCTCCCAACAGACTAACGATAACTAAAGCAGCAATTGTCCCCGCAAAAATCGAAACCCCGCCTACACGGACAACGGGGTTTTTATGAATCTTTCTCGCATTCGGTCGATCTACTATACCCAGCTTCAGACCAAGAGTTTTCACGTCGGGAATAGTCCACAACACGATCGTCATAGAGACTAGGAAAGCAATCAGATGATAAAGCTGAATGGGCATCTGAATTTAGGCGTTCTCGAACGACTAGTAAGAGTGTGAATATAAAAGAATTTCAACAAAATAGCAACATTTAGCCATTGATTATAGCTAGATGTCGCTATTTGTCTAGTTCTAAATTTTAGCTGGAACGGGAATTGTTAGATAAGGATAGAGAGGAAAGCGAGCGCACAAATTAGCAACTCTTTGCAAGCAGTCTTGTTGAACTACTTCATCTTCAGGATTTGTTAGTTTATCAGCAATGATGTTGGCAATCTCAGTAAATTCAGCGTTACCCATACCTCTAGTAGTCATGGCAGGAGAACCCAAACGCAAGCCACTAGTTACAAAGGGAGATTCGGGATCGAAAGGAACGGTGTTTTTGTTAGCAGTAATGTTGACTTGACTAACTAAAGCATCAGCTTTTTTACCAGTCATACCAATACTGCGGAGATCGACCAGAATTAGGTGATTGTCTGTACCGTCCGAAACTAGTTTAAAGTCTCTATCTTTGAATCCTTGTGCCATCGCTTGAGCGTTAGCAATTACCTGAGCAGAATATTCTTTAAACTCTGGTTTAAGTGCCTCGCCGAAAGCTACGGCTTTACCTGCAATTACGTGTTCTAAAGGTCCGCCTTGAGTGCCAGGGAAAACCGACTTATTAAGTTTTTTGGCAAGTTCGGGATCGCGAGTCAAGATCAAACCACCTCTGGGACCGCGTAAGGTTTTGTGAGTGGTGGTAGTTACTACGTCACAATGGGGTATGGGATTGGGATGGTGACCGCTAGCTACTAGACCTGCAATATGAGCGATATCTGCTAATAAATAAGCACCAACTTCATCGGCGATCGCTCTAAATTTAGCGAAATCAATAGTGCGAGGATAAGCAGAGTAACCACAAATAATTAGTTTGGGACGTTCTTTAAGAGCTAAATCTCTAATTTGGTCGAAGTCTAACTGTTCTGTATCTTTATTTACCCCGTACTGAACTACATTAAACCACTTCCCAGAGACGTTAACGGGAGAACCATGAGTGAGGTGTCCGCCGTGGGACAAGTCCATACCCATGATCGTGTCTCCTGGCTTTAATAAAGTCAGAAAGACTGCAAAATTAGCTTGCGCACCAGAGTGAGGTTGTACGTTTGCCCCTGCTGCACCAAATAATTCTTTAGCTCGATCGATCGCTAATTGTTCGGCGCGATCAACAAATTCACAACCACCATAATAGCGTTTGCCTGGTAAACCTTCTGCATATTTATTAGTTAATACCGAACCTTGGGCTGCCAATACCGCAGGAGAAGTAAAATTTTCACTGGCGATCAATTCCAAGTGCGATCGCTGGCGATTTAATTCTAGATCCAAAATTTCTGCAATGGCTGGATCTGCTTGCGCGAGAAAATCTAAACTGTTTTGAGTCACTATACTTATATTAATTTCTGTAATTTACGTCGATCTTTAATCTCTATGCTATCTAATTTCAGCGACCGTTGAAAACCATTGTCTCTGACATAGTTGCATTACAGTTAATTATTTTTACATTAAACTGACGTTTTCTTAACCTTTATTTTTGTGACTGAGATCGTAACTGTACTCAATAATAATTTTTATAAATGAGTTAGTAGTTCGATAAACATATTTAATCTCAAACAATTCTTTAGTCATTGCGTCACTGTAATATTTTAAAATACACAAATCTGTTTTTGATTATTTTTTTACTTGTTTATTCAGTTGATACCAGAAAAAGTGCGTATCAATACCAAACATTATTCTTATTTAGTTGGTTTTTATGTTTTTAGAATATTTATTTAAAGATCCTATTTTTTACATTCGAGTTGTTGCGGTTCTAATTATTTCTATTTCTTTACACGAATTAGGACACGGAGTTGCAGCTATTTCTCAAGGAGATGATACTCCCCTAGTCAAAGGACATATGACCATGAATCCTGTAGTTCACATGGGAATCCATTCCATCTTCTTTCTACTTTTAGCAGGGATGGCTTGGGGACAAATGCCCGTTAATCCTAGTAAATTTCGCCACCCAAAATGGGGGAATATCTTAGTCTCGGCTGCTGGTCCTCTAACCAATGTAGCATTGGGGATGCTAGCAGTATTAGTAATTAATTTAGCTTTGTATTTTTCCTGGGGTAGATTGATTAGCTTAGAGTTTTTTCGGATTATTGCTATTTTCAATTTTGCCCTTTGTTTGTTCAATTTAATTCCTATTCCACCTCTAGATGGATATCATGTAGCCAGCGAAATAATTCCTGAATTAAAAGCTTTGGGACGTTCTCAGTTTGGACTAGCTTTATTTATGATTTTGTTTATTAGTGGTATTGGCGGGCAACTATTTGTTTTTGCAGCTTTCATGGTTGACTCTTTGATATTTTAATCATATTTTAAAATTTGTCCTCTGAAATATCTCAAGTTTTTAGTCAAAAAAGCCACTGTAGCTTTGACATTTTACTGTTAAGCTATGTGGCACTATTTATAGTTAACAACCATAAAAAACTAAAATTATAATTAAAAGGGAATTAGACTTCTGGAGGATTAACAACCGTGATAGTTATGATTACAGATGAGCAAATTTTATCAGCCAAACAAATATGCCAAAACTGCTTAATGGCAGATAGTAGCGGTCAACCTCGGTGGCGTGGAGGACAATTAGGCTGTGGTCGAGCTTTACAAGATGCTAGCCCTAGACAAGCAAAAATATACAAGTGTCAGATGGGTTTCAATGTTACGGAAGTGAATTAGCTAATCTATCTGTAGTTTGCGTTATCCTGATAAATATCTAATTGCCCCAGAGGTTTATTTTAAATTAAAAGTTTTAGGGAATAGTTTTTATGGGAAGGCGAGCTTTTACAGATAACAAAGACCGTTTTTTTGGCGCGATCGTCTACCTATTGGCTTTAGCAGATGTAGTTGGTTTGGGCATAGGATTATTATCAGTCGTTCCAGCTTTGTCTCCTTTATTTAGCATATTGGGAATATTATTAACTCCTGTCATCATAATTTATGGCATCATTCCTGGAGGATTTGGCGGACTACTGGTATTTTTCGTTTTAATGGCAGCAGTAGTGAATAATCCAAAAATAAGCTATTTTATTCGCTTTAACACTATGCAATCAATATTAATGGGTATTGCCGTGTCTTTAATTCAAATTGTTTTCGGGACTTTGGGAGTATTGGGAGTAATAGGTATATTGGTTTTTCTAGTTGTAATGCCAATTAGTATTTATTGCATGGTGCAATGTGCTATGGGAAGATATCCCGAAATCCCCTCTTTTTCTAAATTTGTTTATGATTTAGTACGTTGAACATTGAGTTGCAAACGTAAATTGTCAATCAATTTAAACAACTTGATTGGACAAGCAACCAATTCCTTCAATTTCCACCCGAACTTTGTCTCCTGGTTGCATCCCATTAACACCTTCGGGAGTACCAGTCAAAATAATATCCCCTGGAGTTAAAGTCATAATATGAGAGATATAAGCAACTAGCACTTCGGGAGAAAAAACCATATCGCTAATGGAAGCTGATTGTTCGGGAAGGTCGCGATCGTTAATAAAAGTTTTAATTCTTGCTTCTACACTTAATTCACGAACTATCCAAGGTCCTAAAGGGCAAAATGTATCAAATCCTTTGGCTCTAGTCCATTGTCCGTCTTTTTTCTGCAAATCTCTAGCTGTTACATCGTTAGCGATCGTATAACCCCAAATACTTTTTGCTGCTTGTTCGGAACTAGCATGACTACAGCGATCGCCTATAATTAAAGCTAATTCTCCTTCATAGTCAACTCTTTGAGATTGAGCGGGATATAGAATATTTTGCCCTTCGGCAATAATAGTTGTAGGAGGTTTAAGAAACAAGAGAGGTTCTTTTGGTACATTAGACCCCATTTCCTGAGCGTGTTTGAAATAATTTTTACCTACCGCCACAATTTTAGAAGGTACGCAAGGAGCGAGTAATTTGTAGGTATCTAGAGGATATTCTAAATCTGTCACTTGCCCCCCCAGCCAAGGAGGTGCATCGAATACAGCCACGCTACGATTAGCTTGTAGCGAGCCGTAATAAACTTGGTCGCGATTGGTTTTTATGCGGACATAGCGTTGTGCCATAACAAAATTCATTAATGACTATCGATAGAAATTAAACTCAAAATATACTTTACAATGCTGTCTTAAGTTAGCTCAATTTTAAGTGAATCTGCCCAATACAAATTAAAAACTGGTAATTAGGGGTCAAGTAATAGTAAGATTGTAATTCCTTGCCTCATATTTGGTAGCTCATAAAAAGCAAAAAATAATAGAGGCCTTATCGTCCACAAGGAGAAATATTTAAGATGAGCAGCAGCTATGAAATGATGTACATTCTTCGCCCCGATTTGTCAGAGGACAAAGTGGCTGAGTCTGTAACTAAGTATCAAGAATTTATCACCGAAAGAGGTGCAGAAAACATTGAAATTCAAGTTAAAGGCAAAAGAAGATTGGCTTACCCTGTAGGTAAATATTTAGATGGTATTTACGTTCAAATGAATTATCAGGCTGATGGCAGTCAGATAGCACCTTTAGAACGAATGATGCGCTTGAGTGAAGATGCAATTCGCTACTTAACTATTAAATTGAAAAAGCGTGCGATTATTGCCGCTCAAAATGCAGAAGCTAAACCGATTACTGAAGCAGAAAATTAGAATCTAGTTTCTAACACTTCTAAGCGATCGCCTAGCTCGATCTTTCCTTCATTTTGCGGAATCATATTCACGCCAAACATAACCCCTTGTTCGCTTAACTGTCTGAAAGTTCCCAGCGTATTTAGGGGTTCTTTTGCTTGGTTTTTTCTACCTTGTTCTGGATCGATAGTAGTAATAATACAGCGACTACAAGGCTTGACTACTTGAAATCGAATTTCACCAATTTGAATTAAACTCCAGCGATCTTCAATAAAAGGCTCGCTACTATTAATAACTATATTCGGTCGAAAACAGTTCATCGACACTGCTTGTTTTTGTGAAAGATGAATTTCGACAATTCTTTGATTTAATTCTTCTAGAGAAGCTGTATTGGTCAACATTATGGGATAGTTATCAGCAAAGCCCAGGGGTACATCTTCTTCACCAGGATATTTTCTGGGGATGGGACGAATATGTTCGGAAGATTGTTGAACCAAGCGACAAACTTTGTCCTCAGCTAAATTTAAAAATCGATGAAACCAAGCTGCAATTTCATCTCCTCGATCAATCGCTAAAATACGATCGCGCCATATTTCCACCTCAATAATATTTCCTGTAGGCACAAGAGAAAAAGATAAACTGGGAAAACTCCCATCTTTTAAACTGAGAGCAATAATGCGATCGCTAATTTCAACTTTAACCTTAGCTAATTGAGGAAATTGCCTTTGAGTAATAAATTTACCGCTGCCAGATACAAGCATCATTTCTCGATCCCAGAGAAAACCCTTGGTTCTAACTTCTGCCTCTAGTAGATTGATTCCTTGACAAGATTTAAGAGGATAAACACACAGTTGCGAGACAATCATAAGCGGGGATAAAAGCGCGAAAGTGAAATAGGGACAATAATTTATAGAGGAGATTTTGTTTTCCCATCATCGATCGGCGAATTTTTTCGATCGTTATGTTTGTTTTGTAAGGCAAAATTCTTGATTCGTCCAGTTTTATCCCCAAGGATTTATTCGTCCTCGATGCTAAAATAAGTATCAATAGTACTTGGAACGATTATTATGATCCGTTGCGCGATCGCTTTAGGCAGTAACCAGGGTGACTCTCTGACTATTTTAGAAAAAGCCTTATCTGTATTAGATCGAGTCCCAGGAATTGTTCTCCAAGCTACTTCTAGTTGGTATCGAACTAAACCCTTCGCCACTCCTCAACCTCAGCCAGATTATTTGAATGGTTGTGCTTTACTATCTGTCGAACAAAGTCCTGAAGAATTATTAACTATTTTACAAGCTACAGAAATTCAATTTGGCAGAGTAGAGAAAGGTACGTTGCAGCCTAGAACTCTGGATTTAGATTTGCTATTGTACGAAGATTTAATTTTAGATACGCCCAATTTGACTATTCCCCATCCCCGCATGGCAGAACGAGCTTTCGTTTTAGTACCTCTAGCGGAAATTGCTGCTGATTGGATCGAACCAAAATCTCAAAATAGGATCGGGCAACTTCTCAAGCAAGTAGATATATCGGGAGTAAAACCTTACACAACCGTTTAAATTCACTAATTACAACTTTAAAATTAGTAATGAACTGTGCCGTCGGGCATTATTGTTCCTGTTAATTTTGCCTTATCAAAAATGACATCTTCAATATCGGCATCTTGAAGATTAGCTTGACATAAATTGGCTTTAGTGAAATTAGCTCCTCTGAGCTTTGCCCCCTCAAGATTTGCGCCGATTAAATTAGCTCTGGTGAAATTTGTACCGCGCAACTTGGCTTGCTGTAAATTTGCACTTTGCAAGTTAGCATAACTTAAATTTGCCCAACGCAAATCACATCGAGTTAAATTAGATTCTGATAAATTGCTAGCAAACAAATAACTATGACTGAGGTGAGTTGCGATCGCCCTCACACCATGGAGATTTGCTCGATAGAAACTAGCTGATTGTATTTCCGATTCAAAAAAGTTAGCTCCAGATAAATCTGCCAGATCGAAACTAGCATCGGTCAAACAACTTTCGCTAAGATTGGCTCTATTTAACCTAGCTTCGGTAAAATTGGCTCGACGTAATTTTCCTTGACGTAAAGAAGTACCGATTAAATTACAACGGTAAAAATTAACGGTTTTACCCTTGACCAACCTCAGATCCGAACCAATCAAATTGGCTTCGGTAAAATCGGCATCCACTAAATAAGCAGATTGTAAATTAGTTCCTGTTAAGTTGGCTCTGGTAAAATCAGCATCGATCGCTTCTGTTGCCTCTAGATTAGCTCCTGTCAAATTGGCTCGACACAATAAAGCATTGGTAAGATCGGCGTGGCTTAGATTAGCTTTAACTAGATAAACTTCCGATAAATTAATATTGCGCAGATCGGCATTTTGTAAATCAATCGCTGGTTTATCCTGGCGATCGAGCCATTTGAGCCAGCTAGATGTACCTTGTTTTAATTTTGTTAAATGCTCGATATTTGCCACAAATCTAATTTACCTTGCGATCGCTTCAATCTTGATTTCTCAATCTATTATCCCTGCTTGAGTCCCAGGTAACAAGAACTAAGTATTTTTCCCTCATTCATTTTGCTTTAAATAAAGACTATCTCTACCGCGCACGCTTTCAATCGCTTCTAATGCAGCTGCCGATCCTGCCAAAATATCCCTTTCCTCTCCTCCCAGATAAAGCCTGCCAAAACTACCAATGGCAGTAACCTTGAGAATATTAATTAGGGCTGCTTTTTCTGCTTCATTAGCAGCTAAGGCTGCATAGGCTGCGGGTTGCACTTCTAAAACATATAAAGTTTGTCCCGCTAACAACATTTGTCCGCGACAGTCACGATTGACTAATTGAGCTTGATAGGGGTCGATATTACGAATAATTTGGCTGGAAACTACTTTGGGTTTTAAGCTATCTTTTTGATTGACTCCCAGGGCACTTAGGATTGCTCTTCCTGCGGCTTTAACTTCCCCCTGCTTGTTGGAGTGAATTTCTAGTAATCCATAAAGTCGCTCTACAAATTGAACTCCTGGGCGCACCACCGCAGATTTGAGGGCAATATCGGTAATCCGATTAATTTCTATCCCAGGAGAAATTTCAATCCATAAAGACGCATCTCCTGGTAAGGGCAAAAACCCTAAAGAGACAGTACCGATATAGGCTGCGTGTTGAGATTGCAATCTATCTAAATATACATAACTACGAAGTTCTACGCCCAAAATCCCAGCCCTCTATGTTTGCAAGAAAAAAGATTTAACTAAACCATTCTCCAGCTAACCAGTTTCTGTCGACTATTGTAAAGAGTCAAATTGTCAAACTTCGACTACACTGGGATAAATTTAAGCATACAATCTCTAATTTCATTCAATAAAACTGTTTACAATCAGATTGTCATAGATTCATTTTTGTTAAAGCATAATAGAAAGGAACTATTAGATTACATGGTTTAGACTAATAAAGTTAAATAGTAAAATATTTTCCTGAAATCCTCTGGATAAAAGTCTTATTTAGCAAACATCAGTGTTGACCTATATTATGTATATTTAAACTTTTCTATTGCTACTTTCTATATCTGACTATTTCTTATGAACGCCCCTAATATGAGTCCATTTTTATTCGTAACCGATCTAGACAATACTCTAGTTGGTGACGATGCTGCTTTAAATCGTCTCAATCAAGAGCTAGCTAGTCATCGCCAACAACATAGTAGTAAAGTTGTCTATGCTACAGGGCGATCGCTTTATTTGTATCGTTTATTGGCAGAAGCAAAATCTTTGCTGAAACCAGATGCCCTCATCACTTCAGTAGGGACAGAAATGTATTTTGATGAAAATCATGAAGAATACGATGCAGAATGGGCGCAAATCTTATCTCAGGGATGGAATAGAAGTAAAATAGTTGAAATAGCCAGTCAATTTCCCGACTTACAATCTCAACCCCAATCGGAGCAAAATCCTTTTAAAATTAGCTATTACTTGGCAGAAGCAGTAGCGAAGGAAACCATTGACAAGTTGAAGACAGCATTGAAGAAAGATGGATTTAGGCTCAAGTTAATTTACAGTGCGGGTCAAGATTTAGACTTGTTACCTACAAATGGCGATAAAGGTTTAGCCGTGAAATTTTTACGTCGAAGATGGAATATAGCAGCAGAAAACACTATTGTTTGTGGTGATTCTGGTAATGACATTTCCCTGTTTCAAGGTCAGGAAAAAGGCATCATTGTCGGCAATGCTAAACCAGAACTAATTCAATGGTATGAAGAACATCAAAATAGCAATCTTTATCTAGCTAAATCTAACTGTGCGGGAGCAATTCTCGAAGGATTAAAGCACTTTTGTTTTTTATAAACATACTTGAGAAGAATCAATCATACTGGGAAATTTAGTAAGATGGACTATACCCCCACCTTACTAAGCTGGCAAACTGTTTCAATCTCAATTATGTAGATTGCATGACTTGAGCAATAGTAGCGATTAATTCTTGTTCTGGACAAGGTTTAACTAAATAAGCAGCAGCCCCAAGTTGCAAAGCCATTTTACGATGTTTTTCGCTATCGCGAGAAGTTAAGATAATAACTGGTAATTGCTGATATTCGGGATTATTCTTCACTGCTTTTAAGAATTGAAAGCCATTCATCATGGGCATTTCTAGATCGCAAACTACTAATTCAACCTGTTCTGATTTTTTCAATTCTGTTAGAGCATTAATTCCATTGTCTGCCTGTAATACTTGTTTGCTAACTTTTTCCAAAGACATGGCAATAGTTTGGCGCAGACTATTAGAGTCATCAACGACTAAAAGAGTTTGAGGCAAAGTGGAAATATTGGATGAGGAAGCTACAGGCGGCAACTGTTCTGCTGGAGAAAGATTGCTGCTAGGTAAAGCTTGCAAACTATTGCCTCCCAAGAAAGCTTGCTGACTCATAGCATTACTGCGATATTTAGAGTCTTTAAGCAATACCGTCCCATCTATGACCAAGGTTAGACTGCTATCTTTTAAGACACTACAGCCATAAACATAGCGCGGAGGAACGATCGCACTACCAAGAGGTCTAATTACCAACTCTTGCTCTCCCAATACCCTATCTACTTCAAGACCAACAAAACTGTCTTGGCGACGTAACAGTAAGATTGGATTATTGAGACTCGATTCCGATGCTCTTAGCTTATCGATAGTACGAGGGTATTCAATCATTTGCGAGAGCTGTCGAACTGGAATCATTTCCACATCATCTTTGGTTTTCCAGTGTAAAATCTTTTGTCCTTCAAATATTTGTACTTCTTTAGACGTGGGGAGAATAATTCTTTCAATAGCATCGATTAATAAGGCATAGGTCATACCCGAAGCCTCGGTGAGCATTAACTTAGCGATAGTTAACGTTAAAGGAATTTGTAGGGAGAAAGTCGTTCCTTTTCCTGGAGTAGATTCGATGGAAATAGTACCGTCCATTTCTTCAATTTGCGATCGCACTACATCCATTCCCACTCCTCTACCAGATAAATCGCTCAGTTTATCAGCTGTAGAAAAGCCTGGTTCAAACAATAATTCTAATAATTGAGATGGCGAAGTCACCGCAGCTTGTTCGGGGGTAATTAATTTTTTTTCAATTCCCGTCTGCTTGATTTTTTCAATGTTAATTCCCTTACCATCATCTCCTACTTGAATTACCGTTTGGCTGCCTTGATAGTAAGCCCGCATAAAAACCGTTCCCGTTTCGGGTTTGCCTGCCTGCAATCTAGCTTCGGGGGTTTCTAAGCCGTGATCGAAAGAATTACGAACTAGGTGTAATAGAGGGTCATAAAGTTTTTCTTCGATAGTTTTATCAATCAGAATATGACCGCCAATAATATTAAGTTCGGCTTTTTTATCGTGAGTCACCGAAAGCTGTTTGAGCATGCGAGGAAAACGATTGAATAGCCTACCAACAGGAGACATTCTCGTATCGATCAGTTCGTCTCTCATATTTAACAACATTCGCTGTTGTTTTTGAGTGTCTCTTTGTGCCTGTTTATTATGGTTTTTAATCTTTTCGGCAATGGTCACTAGTTCTGAATTACTATTACCAGTTAATTCTAGTAATTTATTCAATCTTGTTTCGGGGTTATCTAATCCAATTGACGGTAAGACAGATTTGTAATCTTTACGAGGCGAATTAGTCAGATGATTTAATTTATCTGGTTATTCAGATAAAAGTTGTTGTTGTTGGGGAGAAAGGTATAATTCGTCTACGAGTTCGACTAGTTCGTTAACTATTTGCTCGCTATAGCTAATTTTCTCGATTAATTGTTGAACGAATTCGCCAATTCTCTCGTCTTTTAAAATATTTTTATTTTGGTTTATTAGTAATTCTCCAATTAAATCGTTTAACTTTTCTAGAGAATCTAAATTGACCCGAACGGTTTTATTTACTTTTTGAGGTGTCTTTGATTGATTATTTTTAGTTTTTGTAGAACCAAATCGAGATTTTCTAACATCTCTAGTAGATATTTCTTGAGCAGGAGTGACTTTTGTTTTTGGTTTAAATATTTCTGTAGGAGTTGTGGGGACGATAGAGGTAGATGAATGCTGGTGAAGGTCTACTTGAGATTCTTCTATAGGTTCTACAAAAGATTTGACCTCTTCCTCTCCCCATATTTGGCTGGTTAATTCTCCCGAATCATTATCACTATCTTGCTCAAATTCATTAAACTCTGAGGGTAAAGCTTCGGTAAATTCACTGGTTAGAGATTCCGAACCAAACATTTCTTGAACGCTTTCTTCTGAAAGATCGTTAGACCCTGAGGTAGAAGTTTCAGTAAATTCACTCGTTAGAGATTCTGAACCAAACATATCCGCCGCGCTTTCTTCTTCTAACTCACTTTCAAAGCTAGAATCGATAGTCTCAATTGGACTGGAAAACATGAAATCTGACTCAGCAATTTCTTCTTCTGGAGTAGTTTTTTTAGACAGATTTTCTACATTTATCGTTCCCACAAACTGTTGTAGTCGAGCAGAAGGCTCGCCACCTCGATCGCGATCCCCTTCCATGACTTGTTGTTGTGCTTGTTGCAAGTTGGCAATCGCCGCTTCAGTAATTTCTTTAACCAGGTCGGGATTGACTTCCAAAGCTGTCAAAATTGTCTGAGCGATTTCGCCCAAACCAGATAAATTGAGAGACTGGGATAACGCCAAAAAGATCTCTGCTTGAGACTGCAAGACCTCTTTCATATTATTAGAATCGTCTTCAGTCAGAGCCGCAGCAAGCTCTTGAATTCGTTCGGGGACGACCGACTCAAAGAAAGACTCGACTACATCCAAACCCAATTCTTCAGAAGTAGGAAAAGCATCTTGATCGCTCAAATAATCGCCAAAAATCTCTGTTAGTTCGGCAAAAATTCCTGCAGCCCGATTGAGAATTTCTTCGCGGTCGATTGGAGCTTTACTAAATTCTGCCGTTAACGGTATTCTCAAACAATCATAACTAGCGTAAAGCAATTTTTTAGTTTGATGGTCAATTTCTAATTCAGGATTATACAGAGCTTTAAAGACATCTTCCATCGAATGAGCGACGGTTTTGATAGTTTCCAACCCCACATTTGCCGCACCTCCTTTAAGAGTGTGAGTGGCTCGCATTAGCTTATTGACCCGCAAAGGGCGATCGCTGAGTTCTATATCGCCATCGTTAATGGCAAACAACTCCTGTTCGATAGTTTCTAATAGTTCGGGAGCTTCTTCTAAAAAATATTGATAGGCTTGGTCGCGAATACTAGGGTCGGTAATCATTGTCGAATAATTCTCTAATATATAGTTGAGTAATATAAAGATGGGAATCCTGAAATAGATAGTTACTATTCCAGAATCCCTGGTTAAAAGGTAACAATCCTTACTTGACTTTGAATTGAGATACGCTAGCCTGCAGGTTATTTGCCAGTTTTTCTAATTCCTCAAAAGAAACAGAAATTCTACTGGAATCTTGGGAGGTTTCATTAGCAATTTCCGCTACCTGTCCCATTACTTGAGTTACCGAAGCAGCCTCTTGAGTTTGAACGTTAGCGGCACTGGTGATTGCCTGAACTAGGTCTTTAATTTCAGCAGTAGCTGATACAATTTCATTCAAGCTTTCGCGAGTTTCGTTAACTAAATTCGTACCTTCAGATACTTGTTCGACTCCAGCCTCCATAGCTGCCGATACTTCTTTGGTTTCTTCTTGGATTTCTCGTACTAGTTTTTCAATTTCAATAGTTGCTTCCGTCGATTGCAAAGATAAGTTCCTTACTTCATCTGCTACTACGGCAAATCCTTTACCATATTCTCCCGCGCGAGTTGCTTCTAGTGCCGCGTTTAACGCTAGTAAGTTGGTTTGGGTGGCAAAGCTACTAATTAGGCTCACAACCTTAGAAATCTTTTGGGAAGAATCGCTCAAACGTTTGACTCGTTTTCCTGCATCGGCTACAGTCTGACGAATACTAGCAATACTGTCTACCGTATTATTCATAGCGCGATCGCCCGATTGTACGGTCTGATTGGCTTGCTCGATCGCAAATTCTACTTTTTGTGCATTTTCAGTAGTGACTGTCGAAGCATCAATCATTGCTTGGACTCGATCTAAAGCTTGTTGCAATTCTTCTAACTGTTTTTCAGATTGAACGGACAATCCTTTAATAGCAGAACTACTAGAGCCTGTAGTTTCAGTTACCTGAGTCGCAGCAATTTGTACTTGTTCTACAATGCCTTTCAAAGAATCGAGCGTAGTATTATAAGCCCCTGCTACCGTACCAATTTCAGTTTCGGTCACTTTAGCTCTGACGGTCAAATCTCCGCTAAATGCAGGTCTGACAGTGGTTAAAATATCCAGAGCTTGTTTTTGCAGTTCTTCGCGAGCCGCTTTTTCACGAGCCACGGTTTTCTCTAAATCTTCCGATTGAATCCGTAGCTGTTCGTAATAGTCAATTTGTTGGATCGCAATACCCAATTGAGTAGCTAACTGAGCGATCTGCTCGGCTTCCACCTCTTGCCAATTTCGGGCACTAGAGTTTTGATAGACTCCCAACAGTCCCCAAAGTTTTTCATCTTGGAAGATGGGGGCAATAATATAAGCTTTTGCTTGATATTTTTCCAAAGACTTGACATAACATTCGGGAAATTTTTGTCTGTAGATATCGTTAACAATAGTATATTTTTTACTATCGCTAGTATATTTACCACCCCTGGTTCGTTCCAAGTAAGTATCGGTTTCGGTGATATCGTCTTTTGCCCACTTACGCAATACACATCGAGCGTTTTCTGTGCGACTGCTGCTGATGTCGCCGTCTTTATCTTGAGCTACCAATAACGAAACCCAATCGCCAGAAATAGTTTCGGCTACTACTTGACCCGTAAAATCTTCGTTAAACTGATAAACTATGGTGCGGTCTACTTCTAAAGTGCGATTTACTTCTTGGGTAGTAATTTCAAATACTTCATCAATGTCTTTCGCTTTACGAATCTTTTCGCTGATTTTGCTGCTTGTCTTGTCTAGTTCTGATTGTCTTTTGAGGGTAGTGGTGTAGTTAATTTGCTGCATTGCCACCCCAACTTGCAGACCTAGTTGTCTTAGGGTTTCAATTTCATAATCTTGCCAGCGTCGCGCCCCTTTATTTTGATAGCAACCAATGATACCCCACAGTTTTTTGCTGCCAAACATATCGCTATCGGCGATAAAAATCGGTGCTAAAGCGTAGGCTCTTGTTTGCATTTGCTCTAAGAGTTCGACATGGCATTGTTTGTGACCCTGAGTGTAGATGTCTTCGACGCTGAAGGTTTCGCCATTTTTGTAACGCCCACCTTTGGTATTTTGCAGAAAAGTATCTTCGATAAAGGGAATAATTTTAGTCAAATCCGACCAACCAGGAGCGACAGAATCTGCCACAAAATTACCGCTCCAGTCAGGATTAAAACGATAAATCGCTACTCGATCTACATCGAGAATTTCACGTCCTTTATCGGTGGCAATTTGCCAAACTGCTTGCTCATCTTTAGATAAACGTAGTTTCTCTAAACTTTTAGCCAAGCTTTTTTCTCGTTTGAAAGCCAATTCCATTTGTTTGGTTTGGAATTCAACATTACGCAAATAAGCAGTTTGCTGTAGGGGCTTAACCATCCGCACCGCATATTCTTGTAGCTGGGCGATCTCTGCTTCTTGCCAATTGCGAGTAGTGGAATTTTGATACACTGCTACCAATCCCATTAGCTGATTGTTGCTGTGAATTGGTACGATTATGTAGGCTTTTGCCTCTATTGACTCAAATTTTTCGAGAACCGAAATAGACAGCCCTTTGCTGTGGATATCATTGGCAACATAGTAAGGCTCAAATTCTCCGCTTTTGAAGTGGAAGTCATAATCTAAGGTAGAACCGATAGGCTGCCATTTATCCCCTTTGGATTCTACCAAGATGCGACCGCTCCAGTCGGGATTGAAAGCGAATACTACCGCCCGATCTACTTTCATGGAAGCGCGAATTTTATTGAGCCAGCTTTCCATCATTTGCTCGGCATTCTGACTAATAGAAGTCAAAAAGTCTTGTTCGGAAATCAATTCGGCTTGTTTGGCTTTAAACTTCAGGGCGCGAAGTTCGCTAGTCTGTTGGAGAGGCAAATCAAATTTAGGTGCATATTCCATTACTAGCTGCACTTCTGATTCTTGCCATTCGCGAGGTTTGGAGTTTTGATAGACTCCCAGCATTCCTAAAAGGCGATCGCCCGATTTAATTGGTACTATTATATAGGCTCTTGCTTCTAGAGCTTCAATCTGTTCGATAAAACAACTAGCAATCTCTTTTTTCTTGATATCGTTGGCGACATATTTGTCTTTACAGTTATTGGGAGTGATAAAGCAATCGTTATCGAAGGAATTAGCTGCTTTACCCCAAGCCAGGTCTACGGACTCGGCAATAATTTCACCACTACCATCGGGATTGAAACCGTAAATAAGAACGCGATCGGCAGCCAAAAATCCACGAATTTGCTTTAGTTTGCGCTCCATTGCCTGTTGAGTTTGGGAATGGATTGCTGCCACGATATCTTTGCTATCTAAAGCTGCTAGCTGTTCGGCTTGAAATCTAGCATCGCGAATCAAGCTAACTTGCTGGAGGGGATAAGCAATTTTGACGCTATATTTCTGCATCCCTTCCACTTCAAACTTTTGCCAGTCGCGAGGAGCACTTTGGAAAATTGTTACCATGCCCAACAGGCGATCGCCAGATTTAATGGGAATAGCAATATAAGACTTGGCTTGAATCGACTCGAAAGAAGCAATCAAACAGCGAGGAAATCCTTGTTGATAAATATCGCTAACTACATAGCTTGGCTGACAATTTTCGCTAGTAATAGTGTTATCGTAATCAAATACCGTGCCAGCCGAAGAAAATTGCTCTGAAATTGATTCAACTATAACTTCTCCGCTACCGTCGGGATTAAAAGCATAAATCCAAGCGCGATCGCCATTGAATTTCTGACGAATTTCAGCGACGGTTTCACCCATCAACTGTTGCATCGACTGTTGGATGCTGGTTTCTAAATCTTGGCTATTGTCTTGAAAATAATTGCTTGGGGACTGCAAAACGCGAGTCATCTCCAAAGACAATTGATAGAGTAGGTTAATTTCATCTTCTTGCCACTGGCGGGAGCGATCGCACTGCTGCACGACGAGTAAACCCCAGACTTTATTTAATTCGTAGCCTTCAATATCTCCTGAATCTATTAAAATTGGCAGTGCTAGAGAAGACCGCACCTGGAATTTTTCTAAAAGTTGTTTTTGATAGGGAGTAATTTCCGAACTATCTACATTTTCAATGGCGATGAGGTTTTTGAGGTAAAAATCAGTTTTTTTTTGTCCGCCAAAACAATTACAGTCAAGCACTTCATCAATAGCAGGAGTCCAACCAGGTACTAATGCTTCGGCAATATTTTCCCCTTTAGTTTCGGTCGTCGAACGGTAAAGCAGTACTCTATCTGCTTGTAATTCCTGCTGGACTATTTTGACTAAATTACGGGCAAACTCATCTTGATCGATCGATTGGCGAACTTGCTTGACGACTTTCCACAGGCGATCGCGTTCTTGCTTATATAAACTTTTTTTTATTTTTTGCACTAAATCTGATTTAGTGCTATTAGAATCAACTGCTGTATTGGACAAATTTGGCTCTTGATAAGTATTTGATGAATCCATAATTTTGCTTTTTCCTGATTAATTGGTACAAATAATTGGCTGGCTATACAAATAAATTAACTATAAGATTACCGATCAAGTAGAGTAGTTGAACTCGGTTTTTATGGAAAAGAAATAAAATATTTCTTCTGCATCAATGAGCATGATAATGTCATTTTCAGCACTGGTAAAATATCCCTGTAAAAAAGGCAAAACATCCTCAGAAAATATTTCTGCTGAAGAAGATTTAAACTTTGACAGATCGTGTTCTATTAAATTATCAATTCCCGAAACAACCAAACCAATAGACTGACCGTTAACTTGAACGACCATAACTAAAAGTTCTTTGTTAGCTTCATTTTCATCCAAAGGAGGAGGGTATCCTAACAAATTTTCTAAATCTACAATCCAGAGCATTTCACTGCGCCAACTATAAATACCTAAGACACAGTAGAACATTTGGGGAACTGGTAAGATATCTTCAACAGAAATAGTAATAACTTCAGTAACAATTTCTGCATCGAGTAAAGCAATATCTCCTTGAACTACAGACTTATGACTTTTTTCAGCTTTACCTAACTGAAACTGTAAAAATTTGCGGACTTGTTTAGAATTTGACTGAACGCTAGAATTGTTAGCAAAATTCAGCGATAAAGAATTGGCAGATGTGCTTAACATTATGTCTCGATCGTAATTTTAACTAGCAATCAGTTGCTGTACTTTGTCAATTAATTCATTGCGGTCAACTGGTTTGGCTAGATAAGCATCCGCCCCAACCACATCACCCCACATTTTGTCAGCTTCTGTTGATTTGGAAGAACAGAGGATGACGGGAATTTTTTTGGTAGCTAAATCTGCTTTAAGAGTACGGCATAATTCAAAACCGCTCTTTCCACCCATGACTACATCTAAAACAATTAAATTAGGTTGATATTGATTTACTTGTGCGAGAGCTTCTTCTGCACTTTCTACATCCATTACGGTTAAACCAGCCTGCTCTAAATAGGTAGTAGTGGTTCTGCGATCGGTTAAGCTATCATCGACTACTAAAACTTTACTCATAATTTATGATGTTCTCCAGAATTAAAACAACGAGACTCTTTTATTAATAGTTCCCGAAAAGGAAATTAAAATAACATTTTTTTTAGGGATTATTTTAAATAGCAAAAATTTATATATTTTAATTTGGTGGGAAAAATTTTTAGATTTAATTTATATTTGTAAATTCTGACTATTTTTTATGAAGATTGTGAAATGATGTGCTTTTCAATGATGTTAATTATTTTATCAATTTGTATTGGCTTGGAAATAAAACCATCAGCACCAGAAACTTTGGCTCTCATGCGGTCGATAATGCCATCATTGCCAGTTAAAAAAACCACGGGAATATCTTTTAATTTTTGTACTCTTCTTATCTGAGTACAAATTTCATAACCATTCACGATTGGCATACCAATATCCAAAAAAATTAAATCTGGATTATTTTTAATTAAACAAGGTAATGCCCGTAAAGATTCTTGAATGCTAATACAGCGATATCCGTATTGAGTAATAATTTGCTCCATGATTTTGCAGATTTGGGCGCTATCATCAATACAAGTAATTAGTGGCTGGTTCAAATCCCCAACCTTTTGGCGAATAGAAGTTTTTTTATGACTTTGAGGCGGTCTAATATCTTGGACTTCAATAATATCTAATAAGTCTTGTTTTACATAAGGGATTAATGAAGAAGTTAACTTGCGAACATCTTTGCCCATTCTCGAACTTAGATCTCTTAAAGTACGTTGACCATCTAATAAACGTAGGAAATTTTGATAAACAATTCCCGATACTTCTTCTCGCAAACGATCTTGTTTTCGCATTACTGGGGCTAAATTAGGCGACCATTTAGTTAGTCCTTTTTGTTGCCAAATTAACCAAGCTTTATTAGCATCATGAATAACCTGCTCTACATTAACTAATGAAATAGACATTTGCATTCCAGAAGTTAGAAACGAAGAAGTAGAGGCAATTTCGGAAGTAACTCTTAATTGTTGTTTGTCTTCTAGCTGCAATAGATCGAACAAAATTTCTGTGGCTCTATTTTTTATTAGTTCTATAGCTTGTTTGCGATCGAGTAATTGACGCTCTAATAAGTTATTTAAGATATTGTAGTCACCACAGTCCGCTCTTCTGGTAAAATCTATATCTAAAGTATACCAATCAGCCTGCGGGCAGTGTTTATCAATTAACCTCTTCCAAGAACGATGTGGATGAATGCCTCCATCTGCCCAAACCAATCTGCCCAAGCAAAGATATATACTCCACACAGTACTACTACTTCCTTGAATGTTTATTTGACCTGTAAACTGTTTGTGTTTGAAATATATAAAATTATTTAATAACTTGTTTGGGTTTTTATCCTTCATGATTTTATATATTTGGGTCGAACGAGGTCATAATAAAATCAAGTTTTTGCTTAATTTAGTTTTAATAATCAAAGATAATGAGTAATTTTGTTTAATTAAAGATTATTCAAGTATATTCACATATATTAGTTTTTGGATGCCATAACGCTTGGAAGGTCGGAAGCAGAAAATTTATCTATAGTTTGTAATATTTTTTCGATTTCAATGGGTTTAGATAGAAAATCTGATGCTCCGCAAACTTTAGCTTTGACGCGATCGAATACCCCATCATTTCCTGTTAGCATAATTATTGGTACTTCTTTTAGCTTAGATACTCTCCTGATTTGAGTACAAACTTCGTATCCATTCAAAATTGGCATTCCAATATCTAAAAAAATCATTTTAGGATTAACAGTAATTAATTTAGGAACTGCTTGAATGGGTTGTTGAATTCCTAAAAAATTGTAATTTGCTTTAGTAATAATTTGCTGCATGATTTGACAAATTTGAGGACTATCATCAATACAAGCAATTAAAGATTTATCTACCGAATTAGTCGATCCTCGATCTGGATTAGAAGGTTTGCTAGTGGGAGTTAAATTCAAGTCAGGAACTTTAGCTAATTCCAATAATCCTTGATGTATGTATGGATAAATTGATTTAGTAAGCATTAATAAATCTTTATTCATTCCAATAGCCAAATCCCGCAAACTACGACGACCATCTAATAACTTGGTAAAATTTTGATAGACTACTGTTGGAACTGCTTGTTTTAATTGTTCTTTACTTTTAATTTGAGGAGCATAATCGGGATAAACCGATATAAATCCATTTTTAATCCAAGCAGACCACTGTTGCTGCATATGTTTGAATGCCATTTCAATATCAATACTAATTAGGGAGTAATTAGAAATATCTCCAATTAAATCTGATAAAGATAAAGCTTCTTGGTCTAATTCAAGGGGGGTATTTTTCTCTTGCTGAAACAGATCGAAAAATGATTCTATGATTTTACTGGCAACTAACTTTAACATAACTTCCTGACCAATTATATTACGCTGCAATAGAACTCCCAAGCTATGATACTCAGGACAGCGGTATTGGTTGCTATCGCGAAAATTATTTTGCTTTAGATCGACATCAGAGCAATATTTATTCAAATGTCTTTGCCAAGAGCGATTGGGGTGTATTCCCCCATTTGCCCAAAATAATTTACCTCGATCGAAGTAAATTTGCCAGTAAATGCGATCGCCTTCTTCTTTAGTGCTGATGCGGGCAATGCCAGTAAAAGATTGCTTTTTAAGATTATTAAGTAAAGCAAAAATCATATTTAAGTTATGTATATTACGATCTATTTACATAAATATAATTTTTTCCCAGCTTTTTGACATCAGTAGATATCAGTAAAATATCGACTACTTTAATTGAAAAATGAGAAAAATTACTATTTATTTGATCGAACACAAGTAATAAATTGTCGGTATCTATTCTTGTTGGAAATTACCTGGGTTAGATTTCTGAAATATCGGGTATTTCTAAAAACCTCAAATATCCTTTGAAAAAATAAGGAACTATCCCACAAGTAATATCCAGAATATCTTTTTTCATTTTAAAAGAAAGATCTCTTAAAGTATTTTTACCATTTAATAATCTTGACATATTATTGATAATGAGATCGGGCAATTGTTGTTTTAATCGGCGATCGTTTTGTAATAAAGGAGCATGATGGGGAGAACAAGATGCTAAACCCTTAGCACCCCAAGTAGACCAAGATGTTTGAGCTTGAAATAGTATTTGTTCTAAATTTACCACAGCTAAAGATAAATTAAATCCACTTTTTAGTAAATAGTGGGCTGAAGTTTTCTGAATATCATAATACAAAAAATCATTATATTCTTTTTGTAGTAAGTCAAATAATATTTCTTGACTAGAATTGGCGATTAATTTTTTTACTTGTTGGCGTTGAATAATTTTTCTCTGCAATAAAACATTTAAGACAAGATAGTTATAAGATTGAACCTCTGGTTGGTTTCTGACAATAATTGAACTGGTGTTTATCCCAGGAAAATAGTGATTGCAATTTCTTTTCCAAGAGCGATTTAGATGAAAACCACCTTCTGTCCATAAGTAATTACCTAAGTAAAAAAATATCTTCCATTTTTGTTTGCCGTCTTGAGATGCGATTGACAAAATTCCTGTAAATTTTTGTCGATTCAAAGAAATAAGTTTTTCTCCCAGCTTATTATTAGCACCCATCAAAATTATTAAAAAATAAAATAGCTTGACCAGTTATTACTTTTGTAGTTCAAAGTATAGTAAATAAATCCAACATCTAAATATTGTAGAAATATGTAAATATGCTACTTCCTAATAATGCTTTAATTATTCTAATTGTGTTGATACCCCTCAATCGATTGATTGCGTCCACAATCATAACTCCGTAATCTTATAGTTGCTAGAGAAGAGAGGAAAATAAGTAGTAACAACTAAATTAATTAGAAATGTTAGAATAAGACAGCAATCGCACAATCGCACTTAAGTGGAAAGGTAAAATTAAATATAAAATAGTTGTAGCAGGGGTTATGGTTTAGGGTGTAGGGGTCAGGTAAAAGAGCGACTACTTAGGTTTTATAAATTATTTAGCCTACCTACTTAAAATATTTAGCTAGCATTACTTTTTATACGATAAACTTAACTCAATGTTTCGTCGCCACTTTTTATTGCAAGTACTATTAGGTTGGATACTTGCTTCGGGTCAAAAAAATGGTATGGCAAGTAATTTAGAATTTCAATCGCCTGCAAATGCTGAAGAAATTGATTTTTTCCCAGATCTAGAATTAGAACCAATAATTTTTTTTGTTGCCCCCACTGGTCGCGACAATCGTTCGATAAAAGAAGCTATTGGTAATCCCGACCGTCCTTTTGCCACCTGGCAAGGAGTTCAAAGGGCGATAAGACAAATTACCCGAGAAAACCAAGAAATTAAGCGAGCGATCGAAGTAATTTTTAGAGGTGGTACTTATCAACTAATCGAGCCAATTACTCTAACTCCAGCAGATTCTGGTAGGGAGTTATATCCCATCTCTTATAAAGCAGCACCCCAAGAAAAAGTAACCATTAGTGGCGGTCGAACTATTACCGATTGGCAAGAGAAAAATCTTAATGGTCTGCGTTTGTGGGCGATAAATTTACCAGACGAATTAAAACAAGTCAGATTTCAACATCTCTGGGTTAACGGAGTAAGAAGAAGACGAGCGCGCTATCCCAATCAAGGATATTTAACAGTCAGGTCGGTTCACCATCGCCAGGGGCAAAATTGGCATGACGGACATCGCAGTTTTAAATATCATCTAGCAGATATACCACGTAATTTAAGACCTAAGGGTGGCGAAGTGGTCGTCATGAATCGTTGGGTTGAATCTCGCTTGCCGATTATTAAGGTAGATCCTCAACAAAATAGCTTGCACTTTGCTAAAGAAAGCGTATTTAAACTAGCACCAGGAGATCCTTATTACTTAGAAGGTGCATTTGAACTTCTAGATACTCCTGGGGAATGGCATTTAGATCGAGGAAAGTCTCGTCTATATTATCTGCCTCTACCTGAAGAAACCCTACTTAATACTGAAGTTATCGTTCCTGTATTGGATACTTTGGTGCGATTTGCAGGAAAACCTCAAGAAAATAAATTCATCAGTCATTTAAAGTTTGAGAATTTAACTTTTGCCCATACTGATTGGCACTTACCTAAAGACAAATCTGGCTATACTCATAATGCTTGGGGAGTACCCGGGGCAATTATCGCCAATGGAATCAACAATTGTGATTGGCGTTATTGTACGTTCGAGCATTTAGGCAATCATGCGATCGAATTGTGGCGCGGTTGCCATCACAATCAAATTACAGGCTGTACTTTTACAGATTTGGGAGCGGGAGCAATTAAAATTGGGGAAAGAGAAACTTCTGTGCCAAATATTGTTCCTGAAGAAGTTTCCCATCACAACAGCATTACTCAGAATCATATTTATGACGGGGGTAAGTTTTTTCCCAGTGCGGTAGGTATTCGTGCCGTCCATAGCCATAATAATTTTATTGCCTACAATCACATTCACGATTTATATTACACAGCTATATCTGTTAGAGGTACTTGGGGATTTGAGGAAACTCAAGCCTATGCCAATATCATCGATCGCAACTATATTCATCACATTGGTAAGTTAAGTAATAGCAAAAGTGCGATTCTCAGCGATATGGGAGCAATTTATAATCTGGGCAATCAGAAAGGTACTGTGATTCGTCACAATACCATTCACGATGTCGCGGGAATTCGCTACGGCGGTTGGGGCATTTATCTCGACGAAGGTAGTTCTTTTATTCGAGTAGAAAATAACCTGGTTTATAACACTACTGATGGTGCTTTTTGCCAGCATTATGGCATGGAAAATTTGATTATCAATAATATTTTTGCTTTCGGTGAAAAAACTCAAATCCTGAGAAATAAGAGGGATTTAAAAACCGCCTTGAGAAGAAATACAATTAGCTTTTATTTCAAACACAATATTGTTTATTGGCAGCAGGGAAAATTTATTGCTGGGCTGTCAAAAGATGAAAACTACCGAGCAAAAGCAGTATTCGATCGCAATATATATTGGCAAGTAAACGACTCGAATCCTAATTTTGGCAATTTATCTTGGCGAGAATGGCATAAGGGCGATCGCAATTCACAATTGCTCGACCCTCTATTTATCGCTCCTCAAGAGGGCAATTTTCAACTACAGACTAATTCTCCAATTAAGAATTGGAAAATAAGTTTAGATTCTTAAACAGAAGATTTAAAATAAGCGACTGCCAATACTAAACCCAAACAACTAACAAAAGTTAGGCATAGCAATACCAACATAAAAATTTCTCCCGAAGAGAGGGGGCGATCTGTAGGATCTAAATAAGCGGTTTTAGAATATTTTGGTTCTTCTGGATCTGACCAATTAGGGGCTTGAATGACGTTCAGGCGAGAATAACCAATCTTTAAATCGTAAAGAGATCGCTCTTCTGGGCTGCTCAAAACGGCGTAGGCTTCGTTTAGCCTTTGAAATTTGGCTACTGCCACATTAGGAGGAAGTTTGGTAGTGTCTGGATGGTATTTCTTACTTAACTGACGGTAGGCACGACGAATGGCAATAGTTGAGGCAGAAGGATGTAAATCCAACAAATCGTAATAGGTATTAACCAGCTTAGTTGCGGTAGAGAGAGTTTTTGACTGTTGTCGGTTGCTAAAATTTTGATTGGAATTGACCATAACTAAAACTGATTCTTTATTATTATTTAACGAATTTTGCTCGCCAAATCAAGGCTTAAAATCTCATCTTTAAAGACTAATCACTAACCAGAAATAAATACTTTATTGAAGAAATGTTAAACTTCGTCAACCAAATTAGGAAAAAATTCTCCTCTGTTGTTACAGAATTTAAAGTTATCCCAGCTTTTGCAGAGTCAGAATAGAAGCATGGGGTAAACTAGCCCTTGATTCTATCAAGAATACTAAAAAAAGAACATTCGCAGTTGGAGCTTATATTCTAATGTCCCATAGCGTCAAAATTTATGACACCTGCATTGGGTGTACTCAGTGCGTAAGAGCGTGTCCTACTGATGTATTGGAGATGGTACCTTGGGATGGCTGTAAAGCTGGTCAAATTGCCTCTTCTCCTCGTACGGAAGACTGTGTAGGTTGCAAACGTTGTGAAACAGCTTGTCCTACCGACTTCTTGAGTATCCGCGTCTATTTAGGTGCAGAAACTACTCGCAGTATGGGTCTCGCTTATTAAGATCTAGATTTTTAATCTATAAAACTACGAAAGTGTCGTCAAGTTTCTAAAGTTTCCCTAGTCCTTAGTGAGATTTAGAAATTGGGCGGCACTATTTTTGTCAATGGCATTCAATCCTAGATTCAGCCAAAGAAAAAATCTGCAAAAAAGGTTAAGAAAGCTGATACATTTAAGTATGGCTACGTATGGTTTTACGTTAATAAACCCCTAAAATAAATTGAAAATTGTACAGGAGAGGTTAAATTATGGACTGGCGTGTGATAGTAGTTGTTGCACCTCTAGCGATCGCTGCTAGTTGGGCTGTATTTAATATTGGTGCTGCTGCTTTGGCGCAAGCGCAAAAATACTTTAACAAAGAAGGTTAATTTAATAATATAAATTTAAAATAATTCTGCCGACTAGAAATTAAGACAATTTCGGTCGGTTTTTTAATGTTTTCCATAATATTTTAATAGCCCAAAAAAGCGATCGCATAGGTTAGTATTGGTAGATTCAAAAATAGCTTCATCAATACTCACTAGGTAATGAAACTAACCCTATTTCCTCTTTTCAAGCTTTCTCTTTGTACTGTTGGTTATTTCTGTTCTACTCATAAAATTGCGATCGCACAAATCACCTCTGATGATACGACAGGAACTACAGTAAATGCTGATGGCGATAGCTTTACTATCCAAGACGGTAGTAGGAGGGGTGGCAATCTATTTCATAGTTTTCAAGATTTTTCCGTACCTACTGGGGTCGAAGCTTTATTTGATAATGCTAACGATATTACTAATATTTTTAGTCGGGTAACAGGGGGAAATATTTCTAATATCGATGGTTTAATTCGTGCTAATAGTAATGCTAGTTTATTTTTAATCAATCCTGCGGGAATTATCTTTGGCGAAAACGCCAGTCTAGATATTGGCGGATCTTTTTATAGCAGTACCGCAGATAGTATTGTATTTGAAGATGGTGAATTTAGCGCGGTCAATAATCTCAATGCACCAACACTTACTATCAACGCACCCATTGGTTTGAATTTGAGAGATAATCCAAGTTCCATTATTAACAGATCTTCTGCTGTCAACAATGAAGGTGATTTGATTGGATTAGAAGTATCTTTCGGTAACACTTTAGGTTTAATTGGCGGCGATGTAAACTTTGAAGGAGGAAGTGCAACTGCACGAGAAGGCACAATTAAAATCGGCGGTTTGGCTAATCGAGGTATTATCTCTCTAGAAACTAACGATCGTTTGACCTTTCCTGAAAATATAGCCAGATCGAACCTATCTTTTACCAATGCTGCCAATGTAAATGTTAGTGGTACGGTAGGAGGTAGTATTTCTTTAGATGCTAATAATGTTGATTTTAGCGATGCAAGTGAACTGATAGCAGGAATTACAACCGATTCAACTTCTATTGAAGCTCAAGCAGGAGATATTATCATAAATGCTACTGGAAGTATTTCTCTTGAAT
>NZ_JBZNBU010000325.1:0-9556 GCF_058530065.1 Waterburya sp.
ATCCCACAGATATTCCTGGTGCTATGAGCGCGGTGGAACCACTTCGACCCCATCCCGAACTCGATGGTGAAACGCTGTTGCGGCGAAGATACTTGGAGGGTAGCCTCCTGGGAAAATAGCTCAGTGCCAGGTTCTTTTTTTATTTTTTAGTTTCTAAAGCCATCTACATCGGATGGTTTATTGCTTTTATGTGAATTATTCTGCTACTCTTTTAGCAAGTTTAAATCAAAGATAAGGATACATACCAGATCTTAAATACATTATGGAGTGGCAAGAGATATCGCGCAATTGGGTTTACCTGCCTCACAATAGAATTGTTGGGATTATACATTTTTTGGGGGGAGCTTTTGTTGCGACTGCACCTCAAATATCTTATCGCTGCTTATTAGAGCAGATTGCTCAAGAAGGTTACATTATTATTGCAACTCCTTTTATTAACACTTTCGATCATTTTTTGATCGCCCGCGAAGTTTTAAATAGTTTTGAAACAGTTATAGAAAGGTTAAAAAAAGCTAACAGAATTACTAAAGGATATTTACCTGTATATGGTCTCGGACATAGTATGGGCTGTAAATTGCATCTTTTAATTAGTAGTTTGTATCAAGTAGAGCGTTCGGGTAATATTTTAATATCTTTTAATAATTATCCTGCAGCACAAGCAGTACCTCTTTTAGAGCAATTTAATATTAGACCTATTTTTGAGGTAGAATTCGATCCTTCTCCTCTTGAAACTCAGAAGATAATAGTTGAAAATTACAGCGTTCGTCGCAACCTTTTAATTAAATTTGACAAAGATAATCTAGATCAAACACTTATTCTAAATCATTGGTTAAAAGATATATTTCCTAAGACAAGTATTACTAAAACCTTAATAGGAAATCATTTAACTCCTTTAAATCAAAAAATATCATGGCAAACGGGAAAACTATACACTCCCATGGATGCCATAGGACAATGGTTAAATCAAAGTATGTCTAGAAATTTAGAGCGGCTTAAACAAGAAATGGTAATTTGGTTAAATCCGATGTCAGCTTTTTAAAGTTAATGTTAAGAGTTAAATATACTTAATTTAAAAGGTTTAAAAGAAATAAAAACTCTAGCTCTAACTAAAGATTTTTGGTTAACCATACTCTAAAAATCAACTTTACCAAAACTTTAAATCGAAATACTATTTCTGTATTTACAATTAAACCAATGTTAAGTTAATCTTTGCATATTAGTGAAAATACTTAGATTATTAAAAAGTAGTCTTATTTTGTTTAAGTCTCATACGCTTAAAGCGGGGGAACAATATGAAAGTAGCCTTTCTTGCTGGTGGTTTAGGCACAAGAATATCGGAAGAAACAGAAAATAAACCCAAGCCCATGGTAGAGATTGGGGGACAACCAATCCTATGGCATATTATGATGCACTATCATCAATATGGCTTCAAGGATTTTACGATTGCCTTGGGTTATAAAGGTGCTGTAATTAAAAAATATATGGTTGACTATTGCGCCTTAAATAGCAATTTGACTGTGGGTTTGCGTAATGGAGAGGTAAAAACCCATGGTGGATACCAGTTGGATTGGAACGTAGACTTAATTGATACGGGATTGATGACTAATACTGGCGGTCGTATCAAGCGTCTTGCTCCATATATTGGTAGAGAAACTTTTATGCTGACTTGGGGCGATGGAGTTTCTGATGTTAACTTACAAGATTTACTAGCTTTTCATCGCTCCCATGGCAAACTAGCGACTCTAACTGCTGTTCGTCCTCCTGCCCGTTTTGGTCATTTGGATCTTGATGGCGATAAAATCTCTGAATTTTCGGAAAAGCCTCAAACAAAAGAAGGTTGGATTAATGGAGCTTTCTTTGTTTTAGAACCAGAAATTTTTGATTATATAGATGGGGATGAAACTCAATGGGAAAAAGAGCCTTTAGAGCGATTGGCTAAAGATGGTCAATTAATGGCATACAAACATGATGGCTTCTGGCAATGTATGGATACATTGAGAGATAAACGTAGATTAGAAGCTTTATGGGCTAGTGGTAATGCACCTTGGAAAACTTGGGAGGAACAAAAATATGAAAATACTGGTGACTGGTCACAAGGGGTACATCGGAACTTTAATGATACCAATGCTTCTCGACAAAGGGTATGAGGTAGTTGGTTTAGACACAGATTTATACTCTAGAAGTACTTTTGGCAAAGGTATTGTTGAGATTCCCGAACTTAAAAAAGATATCAGAGATGTAGAATTGCAAGATTTGGAGGGATATAATGCAGTCCTACATTTGGCTGGTCTTTCTAACGATCCTCTAGGCAATCTCAACCCCAAGCTGACTCAAGAAATTAACCATGATGCTTCGGTTAAACTGGCAGAATTAGCTAAGCAGGTTGGAGTAGAACGCTTTATTTTCTCATCTTCTTGCAGTAACTATGGTGCTGGAGGGGAGGACTGGCTAGATGAAAACTCTGCATTCAATCCTGTTACGCCTTATGGCGTTTCTAAAGTGAAAGTAGAGCAAGAGGTAAGTCAATTAGCTGATGATCATTTTAGCCCTACCTTTTTACGTAATGCTACAGCTTATGGTGTTTCTCCTCGATTGAGATTTGATTTAGTTCTGAATAATTTAGTTGCCTGGGCATTTACCAAAGGTTTGGTATACATAAAAAGTGATGGTACTCCCTGGCGACCGATAGTTCATATTGAAGATATTTCCCGAGCCTTTATTGCTGTTTTAGAAGCTCCTAAAGAATTAATACATAACGAAGCTTTTAACGTCGGTCGTAATGAAGATAATTATCAAATTAGGGAATTGGCAGAAATCGTCAAGGATACAGTGCCTAACTGTCGTATTGAATATGCACCAGATGCTGGGCCAGATAAACGTTGTTATCGAGTTAACTGTGGCAAAATAGCTAAAACTCTGCCTAACTTTAAACCACAATGGGATGCTCGTAAAGGTGCAGCAGAATTATATGAGGTATATCAAAAAGTAGGTTTAACTCTTGAGGAGTTTGAAGGAACTAAATATCAAAGAATAGCTCACATCAAATATTTAATCGGCAACGATCTGTTAGACAATGAATTGCGCTGGAAAAAGGAAACATTAAGCGTCGTGCAATAGGGCTTGAGTAAAGAGAATATTGTTTTTTTTATAGTTGACAAAGCTCAATATTATTGGCTCTCTAAAAATAAAACATCTTGGGGTAATCTTTTGAGATTGCCCCCTGTTAATCTAACCAAAAATTCAATTATCTAGTAAGAGCTCTCAATATGAATAATCATAAATCAAGTTGTCTTTCTTGCGGAGGATCTTCTTTAGAGTCAATTATCTCTTTTGGATATACTGCTTTAGCTGACAATCTGCTAACAAGAGAACAGCTAGATTTACCTGAATACACCGCTCCATTAGACTTAGTTTTTTGTCCTGAATGCGGTTTGGTACAAATCACAGAAATAGTTCCTCCTGAAATTTTATTTTGCCAAGATTACCCTTATTATTCTTCTGTATCTCCATCTTTGCTCAAACATTTTGGCGATAGTGCTAAAAATCTAATTCAAACTAGAAAGCTTGATAGTAGTAGTCTGGTTATTGAAGCAGCGAGTAATGATGGTTATATGCTGAAAAACTTTGTTGATCGCCATATTCCCGTTCTAGGGATCGATCCTGCATCGGGTCCAGTAGAAGTAGCGATCGCCAATGGAGTGGATTCTATCTGTACATTTTTTGGGAGGGAATTAGCAACTAAGCTGAAAGATGAAGGGAAGCAAGCGGATGTGTTTTTGGCTAACAATGTTTTAGCTCACGTTCCCGACTTAAACGGTTTTGTAGAAGGTATATCTATCTTATTAAAAGATACTGGGGTTGCAGTTATCGAAGCACCCTATGTAGTCGATTTAGTAGAACATTGTGAATTCGATACAATTTATCATCAACATCTCTGTTATTTTTCTGTTACCGCCTTAGACAAACTTTTCCGAAGACATTCTCTCTACCTGAATAAAATCGACCATACTAAAATACATGGTGGTTCTTTGCGCTTGTATATCGAACCCCAAGAAGCAGTAGAAGAATCAGTTAAATCTTTGCTACGAGCGGAAAAAGAATCTCAAGTAGATAGTTTGAGCTATTACCGCGATTTTGCCCATCGCGTTAAAACATTTAAACAGTCTTTGTTAGATATTCTTTGGGAACTCAAACAACAAGGCAAAACCATTGCTGGCTATGGTGCTGCCGCTAAAGCAACGACTATGTTGGGCTATTTAGGCATAGACAAAAATTTATTGGATTATGTGGTGGATCTCAATAAGTTTAAACACGGTCTTTATATGGGAATTAATCATTTGCCGATTTTCCCTCCGACAAAATTGTTAGAAGATCGACCAGACTATGTTTTGATCTTGGCTTGGAACTTCGCTGAAGAAATTATGCAACAACAAGCAGAATATCGAAAATCGGGAGGAAAATTTATTATTCCGATTCCCGAACCTAGAATTGTATAGTCAGAAAAATTATTTTTAAATATTAGAGGAGTGATTAATTATGTTACAAAATTTAATTCCTAATACTAGCTCATCATTTAATTCCCATAAAATAGAGCATTCTTGTCCTAACTGCGGTCATCACGAGCTTTCTGTCTTTTATGAAGTAAAAAATGTTCCCGTTCATAGCTGCTTAATGATGTCCGATCGCACTCAAGCCCAAGAATTTCCTTGTGGAGATGTGATTTTAGGTTTTTGCGATCGCTGTGGTTTTATTACCAATACAGAATTCGATCCTAAATGGTCGGCTTACGCACCCAACTATGAAGATCAGCAAAGCTTTTCTCCTACCTTCAATAAGTTTTCTCTCAAACTGGCTAACTATTTAGTTGTTAAATACGATCTACATAATAAAGATATTATCGAAATTGGCTGTAGTAAAGGAGACTTTTTATTACTACTTTGCGAGTTGGGAAATAACCGTGGAGTAGGGATTGACCCTAGTGTCGTTCCTGGTAGAGTCCAGAGTGAAGCAGCAGATCGCGTTACTTTTATTCAAGATTATTATTCCGAAAAGCACGCCGAATATGTTGGGGACTTTATTTGCTGTCGTCATACCCTAGAACATATTCAACCCACTGCTGAATTTATTAAAACCGTCCGTAAATCCATAGGAGATCGCAATACAGTCGTAGTTTTTGAAATTCCCGACAATACTAGAGTATTGAAAGAACAGGCTTTTGAAGATATTTACTACGAACATTGTTCTTACTTTAGTCCAGGAACATTAGCTCGTTTGTTCCGCGATAGTGGTTTTGAAGTTACCGATCTATATTGTGACTATGGCGATCAATATCTTTTAATTGAAGCTAAACCCATACCTTCTTCTTCGGATAAAGTTCATCCTTTTGAAGAGACTGTGGCAGATGTAGCCCAAGATGTGGAACTGTTTAAATCTAAAATTGATGCCAAGTTAGAGTACTGGAAAAATTATCTTGAAGAGGCGGAAGCCAAACAAGAAAAAGTAGTAGTTTGGGGTTCGGGATCTAAATGCGTAGCTTTCTTAACCACTCTCAACACTATCGATAAGATTGAATATGCAGTTGATATTAATCCCCACCGTCACGGTAAATATATTCCTGGGGTAGGTAAAGAAATTATGTCACCTGAATTTCTCAAAACCTATCAACCCGATAAAGTGATTATTATGAATGCTATCTACACGGAAGAAATTAGTGCCATGCTCAAAGATATGGGCGTACAAGCTGAAGTGGTAGCACTGTAATTCAGGAGCGAAATAGACTGCTAAGGATTACTAAGTAGTTGTGCAAAATTAATTGGATAGTTGAGATTGGGTTTAGGGGTTAGGGGTTAGGGGTTAGGAAAATATGGAATATACAGATAATTCTGCTTAAGTACTTATTAAGCAATATTGCTATGGCAAGTCTTTAAAAATACTGCGATATTTTATTCCTCCTCTATTTTATTATTTTAAAGTTTAAAATTGTTAGTGCGATCGCTTTATCGAAAGTAGTCCCTTAGATTAAAAATTCGAGTATATTGAATTTACGGATATTGCGAAGCTAAACAATGAAACGATTTTATCGACGAATAATAATTACAGGGGCAATTATTATTGGCTTGTGGCTGATGTTTGAAGGGGCAGCAAGATTGTTTGCCGAAGTTTTGTGGTTTCGAGAAGTCGATTATCTGGCAACCTTTGCAATTCGTAGCATCAGTCAATTTTGTTTGTGGTTGTTGGCTGCCAGTATTTCAGGTTTATTTGCAGGCATAAATCTTTGGTTGGCAAACCGTTGGGGATGGCAGTGGTTGCCCAAGGATGATTGGTACGATGTGGGAGTTCCTTATTTGCCCCAAGAACAGAAATTAATTGCTAATAGCACCAATAAAATCCTTTCAGGTAAAGAATTAAAACCTCGTATTTATCCCAGTCAAAAAACATATTCTCCCCGTTTAAAATTACCTTTATTGTTGTTAGCTGCGATCGCTTTATCTGTAAGTTTAATTGTAATTTTATTCCATTATACGGGAATGGCTTTGGCTATCTGGCAGACTAGCTATCAGTTGCCAAAAATCACTTTGAGTTTGCAACCTGCTCTAGATGGGATTAATTTTAACGCATTTTTATGGCGTAACCTAGAACGAATTATCATAGTGGCAGTTCTGGTGAACTTTTTGTTATTGAAAACCAGAACTGCTATTAATGCTACGGTAATTACGATTAGTTCGGTTTTCGGTTTTATCTTAGCGGGTAACTGGTTTAAAGTATTGCAATTTTTTAATCCTACGGGATTTAACTATCTCGATCCGCAATTTAATCAAGATATTGGTTTTTATATTTTTCGCTTGCCTCTCTGGCAGTTAATTGAAACTTGGTCTTTGGGTTTATTTGGTACTACTTTAATTGCTTGTAGTTTGTCTTATTTACTCTCAGGAAATAGTCTTTCGGAAGGGCGTTTTCCTGGTTTCGACAAAAAACAAATGCGCCATCTTTCTTTTTTAGGAAGTACGGTGACAATTGCCTTGGCAATTCAACATTGGCTCAATCGCTTTGAGTTACTTTATAGTTCTCGGGGGGTAGTTTATGGGGCTGGATATACCAATATTAAAGTTCAATTACCCATAGAAGTATGTCTGACAGTAGTTTCGATTTTTGGCGCGCTGTGGTTATTTTATAAAGGGTTTGTTGGTTATAAAGCACCTCCAGGACAAAAACTAAAATTTCAGAAAATTCTTTTTTTGATCTTGCCTTTTACAAGCTATTTTTTGATTTTTTGTTTGAGTAATTTATTTAGTGCTGCCGTCCAAATTTTAGTAGTCCAACCCAATGAATTAGTTAAAGAAAAGCCTTATATAGAACGCAGTATTACTATGACTCGTAAGGCTTTTAATTTAGATAATATTGAAGCACAAACTTTTAATCCCCAAGGAGAACTAACCGCTCAAGATATACAAAATAACGATTCTACGATTAAAAATATTCGTCTTTGGGATACTCGCCCAATTTTACAAACCAATCGTCAATTACAACAAATCCGCCCCTATTATCAATTTCACGATGCAGATATAGATCGCTATCTTTTGAGCAAAGACGGCACTGTAGTTAATGGAGATAAACAACAGGTAATCATTGCTGCCAGAGAACTAGACTACGCCCAAGTAATCGATATTGCCAAAACTTGGGTTAACGAACATTTAATTTACACTCACGGCTATGGCTTTACCCTATCTCCTGTAAATCAGGTGACTCAAGGTGGGTTGCCATACTATTACGTTAAAGATATTGGCGTGGGAAGCAGAGAATCTGGAGGACTAACGGTATCCGATGAGATAATTCGCAATAGCATTCCCATTGGCAAACCCCGCATTTATTACGGCGAATTAACCAATCCCTATATTATGACTTCCACCAAAGTCAGGGAGTTAGACTTTCCTAGCGGTGAGGAAAACGTTTATACCGTCTACGATGGTACGGGGGGAATTAAAGTCGGTAATTATCTGCGTAGGGTTTTGTTTGCTGAATATCTCAAAGATTGGCAAATGCTATTCGCCCAAAATTTTACCACCGATACTAAACTGCTATTTAGAAGAAATATCAGAAAACGGATTAAAGCGATCGCGCCTTTTCTCAATTATGACCGCGATCCCTATTTGGTAGCTGCAAAAAGTCCAACCAACGGCGAAAATAATTTATATTGGATTATTGATGCCTACACTACAAGCGATCGCTATCCCTATTCCGATCCTGGAGAAAATAACTTTAACTATCTCCGCAATTCCGTCAAAGTAGTAGTAGATGCCTACAATGGCAAAGTAGATTTTTATGTCGCCGATGAAGATCCCATAGTGCAAACTTGGGAGAAAATCTTTCCCCAGCTATTTAAACCGATGACAGCTATGCCTTTAGACTTACGCCGTCATATCCGTTACCCAGAAGATTTATTTAGCATTCAGTCGGAGAGATTGCTTACCTACCACATGACAGATCCTCAGGTATTTTATAATCGAGAAGATCAATGGCAAATCCCCCAAGAAATCTACGGTACAGAATCTCAAGCAGTATCTCCCTACTATTTAATTATGAAACTGCCCACTGCTGAGGCAGAAGAGTTTATCCTGCTACATCCCTATACCCCCACCAGTCGCCCTAATCTGATTGCTTGGCTGGCAGCTAGATCCGACGGTGCAGAATATGGCAAACTCCTACTTTATAAGTTTCCCAAACAAAAACTAATTTATGGACCCAATCAAATCGAAGCCTTAATCAATCAAGATCCAGTTATTTCTCAACAAATATCCCTCTGGAATCGAGAAGGATCGCGAGCAATTCAAGGCAATCTTTTAATCATCCCCATCGAACAATCTTTACTCTATGTCGAGCCTTTATACATCGAAGCCGAAGAAAACAGTTTGCCCGCTTTAGCTAGAGTGATCGTCATTTATGAAAATCGCATTGTGATGGCAGAAACTTTACAAGAAGGGATTGATGCTGTTTTTCAGCCCTCAGCCCAAGATTCTAAGGCAATTATTCGTCCTGTTGAAGATTTAGATCCACTTTAGTTCAAATAATATATTTGATTGAGCCTCTAGCTTATATAGTCGTTCTAATTAATTTTTGTAACTTCTAGGTTATTGGTTCGAGGGGATAGGGATTAGGGGATGGGGGTTAGGGAAGACTTATCCAATATTCAATTCAGACAATTCTTATTTAAAACAACTATAAGTACCTAAGCAAAATTAGTTACACATTTGGGAGACGGGGAGACTAGAAGACTAGGAGATATTATCCCGCGAAGACGGGACTAGGAGACGGGGGGATTAGGTGCTACTACCTACTACCTGCTACCTATCCTTCACTAGTCAATTACTGCGCTTTTCACATGGGTAGACCACATAATTAAACTTTAAAAACTAAGAACTAAGAACTAAAAACTAAAAACTACGAACTAGTAAATTTTCCCAGAGAGCTATTCAACTGAAAACGGCTGTAATTTGGCACGACTACTTATTTGCCTTTTATTGATTGAAAAGCTGCCAGGCTTTAAAAAATCTCCCTTGCA
>NZ_JBZNBU010000326.1:0-1959 GCF_058530065.1 Waterburya sp.
TAACTTTCCTAAGACGGCGCAATTGGTTGGGATTATTGCAGCTAGTTACTTCTTTACTAGTCGGTATGGCGATCGCTTTTCCCTGGTATCGTACCAATTGGTTGTTAATTCTGACTTCGGGAAAACGGGCTACGGTAGATTCGGCGATCGCTGAAGGAGATCCAGCCCTCAATACTCTCTCTGCTTGGACTTATTACGGCAAAATTTTACCCTATTTACTTTCTTGGCATCTTTTAGTTATTCCCGCCGTCGGTTTATTAATTTATTTGATTGGTAAATATATTTTTCAACGTAGCAGCAGCCAGAATTCTGTTTGCGATAATAAATCCGCCTGGATTTGGATCGCAGTTTTCTTAATTGGGGGTTATTTGCTTTCTTCCCTCAATATCAATAAAGATGCCCGTTATATTATTCCCCTGTTACCCATTTTGTCTTTAGTACTGGCAGTGGCTTTATTATCCTTCCGCAATGGTTGGCGACAATACATCTTATCCACAACAGCCTGTCTGGGAATTATACTAATGTTGTTAAACATCTTTCCTTTGGGAGGAAGTGCGATCGCAGCTGTATTTAATCCCCGCACTCAACGCTATCCCTATCAAGGACAACCCTATTATCATTCAGAAGTAATCGCCGAAATAAACCAAACTGCTCCCTATCTCAGAACGGTATTGGGAGTATTGCCTTCTACCCCTGAAATCAACCAACATAATTACTCTTTCTATGGCAAGCAAAATAATGCTCGTATTTCTGGTCGTCAGGTAGGAGTCAGACAAGAAGAAATATTGCAAGATTCTCGTTCTTTAGATTGGTTTCTCACCAAAACAGGCGATCAAGGATCGATACCCGAATCTCAACCCGCCATAGTCAAACTTATAGAAGAAGGAGGAGACTTCGAGCTACAAAAAAACTGGCAACTACCCGACAACAGCCAACTAAAACTCTACCAACGCCAACCCCCTCTAGTAAAAGTCTCCTCAATCTCCCTATCTTCCCATCTCCCCATCTCCCTTTCCCCCAGTCTCCCTGTCACCAAATCTCCCCCTGGTAAATCAATCTCAATTACCTATAACTGGACGGGCGATCGCCAGACTTTAGAATCTGGTATTGTTTTACTAACTTGGCAACACGAATCAGATCCCAATTCCTTTTGGATACACGATCGCGCTATTGGTAAAGGTGCGTTAAACTTTCCCTCAGATATTCCTCAAAACCAAACCTTTCAAGTTACCGAAAGAACTGCCATGCTTCCCCCAGCCAACTTGCGATCGGGTAAATACAACCTTTCCGCTACCTACTTAGATCGCCATACAAGAAAAACTAAAGCGATCGCTCTTACTCCTACTTCTATTATCATCGATCCTCAAGCCCAACCTCTTCCCGCTCCAGAATTAGACCTCGTAACTCAATTACGCAACACCGCCCCCAAAATGGCGGAAAATATTCAAGGCTTAGAGCCGATATTTGCTCAAACTGCCCGCATCAATCAATACGATGCCCAGCAAGACTATTTAAAACAAGCAGAAATAAGCCTAACTTACCGTCTGCAAAATCAACAGGTAAGCAAACAACACCAAATAGATTGGTTATATGCGATCGCCCTTGCTAGAGTGCTACAGCAAGATGTAAATGGGGCAATTGTCTCTTTTCAAGAAATTACCAAGCTAGAACCTAATAATCCCTATGGCTATGCTTATTTAGCTTTCGTTCATCTTTATGACTGGCAACCCCAACCCGCCAATGCAGCTTTGGATCTGGCTAACCAAATTAATCCTAATATTCCCGAGGTAAAAACTCTCCAAGGTGCAGCAGCAGTCATGCAAGGGAGATTTTTTAAAGCCTGGCAGCTTTTCAATCAATAAAAGGCAAATAAGTAGTCGTGCCAAATTACAGCCGTTTTCAGTTGAATAGCTCTCTGGGAAAATTTACTAGTTCGTAGTTTTTAGTTTTTAGTTCTTA
>NZ_JBZNBU010000327.1:0-8904 GCF_058530065.1 Waterburya sp.
ATTCGAGCTAATGGTACTGCCAATCTATTTTTAATCAATCCCAATGGAATTGTTTTTGGGGAAAACTCTGCTTTAGATATTGGTGGTTCTTTTATCGGCAGTACTGCCGACAGTCTCAAGTTTGCCGACGATAGTGAGTTTGGGGCAGTAGATCCTCAAGCATCGCCTTTGCTTACCGTGACTATTCCCGTTGGTTTGCAGTATGGCAATAATAACGGAGATATCGTCGTTACGGGTAATGGCAACCAACTCCAGTTCAATCCCGACTTTACCGTAAATCGCAGTTTTCGACCGAGGGGATTGGAAGTCAAACCAGGAAAAACATTGGGCTTGATTGGCGGCAATATTATCTTAGACGGCGGAAATTTAACTGCGTCAACGGGAAGCATACAACTCGGTAGCGTTGGCGATAATAATCTAGTCGAGTTCGAGCTTACGGAGTCTGACTTAAATTTTGATTATTCCAATGTCACTAATTTTAAAGATATAAATTTGTTTAATGCTTCTTCCCTAGAAACTAGTGGCAGAGGAGGGGGCAAGGTAACCCTACAAGGAAAAGAAGTAATCATCGCCGATGGCTCGGCAATTTTAGCGGATACGGTAGGGGATGTTGCTGGGGAAAATTTACAAATTAACGCTTCGGAATTGTTAGTGGTAGCTGGTACTACGGTAGATTTATCCTTTATCAGTCGTTTGTCTACAGATGTTGCTCCCAGTGCCACGGCAAAGGGAGGAGATATCGAACTGAACTCCGCCAACATAATTGTTACTGACGGCGCGCAGGTAATTAGTAGTTCCTATGGGGAAGCAAACACGGGCAATATTAAAGTCAATGCCGATTATCTGGAATTATTTAGCGGTTCGCCCGTACTCGATTCTAGTGGTTTGTTTACCTTAGTATTTGGTGATGGAGATGGTGGCGACATAGATATAAATGCTCATGAAATTGTTGTTGACCGAGGAGGGCAAGCTGCAACTATTACTTTTAGTAATGGTGATGGCGGAAATTTAGTTGCTAAAGCAGATCGAGTTGAACTATCAGGCACTTTACCAAATGATGTTGCAAGTGCTTTTCTCGCCAGTGTAGAATCGGCAGCTATGGGCAAAGGAGGAAATCTTGCGATTGAGACAGAATCTTTATTGGTTAAAAATGGTGCAAGAGTAGAAGTTGTTACTTTTGGTAACGGCGATGCAGGATCATTATCTGTTAATTCCCAAGTAATACAATTGCTTGGTGGTGCGCCCGTAGTAGGTGCGAGTGGAATATTTTCTAATGTCGGATCTGGCGCGAGAGGAAATGTAGATAGTTTAAGTATTAATACAGAATTATTGTCGATCGCCAATGGAGCACAAATAACCGTTACTACTTTTAGCGAGGGAAATTCTAATGTATTGGATATAAAAGCCAAGGAAATTCAATTAGCTGGCACATCTCCAGGAGGTAGTTCTAGCGGAATCTTTTCTAATGTGGAATCTGAAGCTACAGGAGAAGGAGGACAAATTTCAGTAGAAGTAGATCGATTAAATATTATTGATGGAGCGCAAATTTCAGCACTAACTTTAGGATTGGGAAAAGCTGGAGCAATTTCAATTGATGCTGATGAGATTGAAGTTTCTGCTGGAAATTCTAATGCTCCCAGTGGCTTATTTTCTATTGTCGCACCGAACGCTACAGGGGATGGGGGAAGTTTAACAATTGATACAAGAAGCCTCCAAGTAATAGATGATGGTCAAATTGCTGTCAGCACTGCGGGGATTGGCAAAGGAGGAGAATTGACTATTAATGCCGATGAAATTAAGTTGAAGGGGAGATCGGAATTTGGGGCAAGTGGTATTTTTGGCAATGCCATTATCGGTACGGGGGATGGTGGGAATCTGGAAATTAATGCTGACGATTTAACTATTCTGGATGGGGCAACTATCAGTGCTAGCAATTTTTCTAGTAGCAATAACTTTCCTCCAGGGGAAGGAAAGGCAGGAAGTATCTCTATTAATGCTGATAATATCAAATTAGATACTAGCGATGTCGATGTTCCTAGTAGTATTACCGCTTCGACTAATAATAGTGGTGGGGGCAATATTGATTTAGTAATTGCTGAAGATGTAACTATTGCCCACAACAGCGAAATTGATGCCGATACGAAGGGTACTAGTGCTGGAGGCAATATTGAACTGAGAACTAATAATTTAAGTATCAATAGCCAGGGAAGAATTTCAGTTGATAGTACTAAATCTGGTAATGCGGGAAATATTGAAGTTCGAGCCAACAATTTTATCGGGGAAAATGGTTCGATTACTGCCACCTCAGATAATTCTGGGGGTGGAGATATTCAGTTAGCCATAAATAACATTTCTCTCGATCGCACCCAGCTTAGTACGAGCGTTGATGATGGTACTGGTGGGGGTGGGAATTTAACTATCGACAGTAAGATTATTATTGGCAAAAATAACAGCAGCATCGTTGCTCAGGCAGATCGAGGCGATGGGGGCAATATTGACATCACTACCGAAGTTTTCTTAGTTACGCCCGATACTCTAGTGGATGCCAGTTCGGAATCGGGAATTGATGGTGCGGTAGATATCAATAGCGTAGAAACAGAAGGACAAATTGAAATTTTGAATTTACCAGTTCGGGTTGTAGATCCTACGGCTTTGATTGCCAGTATATGCCCGAAAGATGGGGTAAATACTCTTTCTACTATTGGTAAAGGAGGTTTGGCAGAAAATCCCAGTCAAAATTTGAGAGGTAAATCTGTTTGGGAAGATTTACGAGATTTTACCGACGAACAAGAATCTAATAACCAGGGCATTATTGAAGCTAAAGCTTGGAATATTAACGATCGCGGCAAAGTGGAATTGTTAACTCACCTTCCCCAAGCTAAAACTTCTGACTATTGGGCATTATTCAATCAGTGCGGTAAATAAACTGTTCTTCAGCTATAAGCTCCAAGCTATAAGCTCTAAGCCTCAGAAATCTCTTTAGTTATTATTTAGCTGTTAATTATTATGCTCTTATCTTATTTTTATTCTTCCAAGCTCTATTTAATTTTATTTAATTCGTTGTGTGGTTTGTTCGTAGCTGCGGTTGGCGCGCTCGCGATTACCGATGGGGCGATGGCTAAAGAATTAGATCGGACTACGGCAACTGTTTATGTTACGGATAAATCTCACTCTGAGGAGATCGCTTTTGGCAAACTAGCTTATCAGTCGGGAAGATATGCTGAAGCCAAGGAAATTTGGCAAAATGCTGCCAAAAAAGCTAAAAATAAACAGGATATTTTAGCCCAAGCTCAGATTTTAAATTATTTGGCTTTAAGTGAAGAAAAGCTAGGCAATATCAACCTAGCAGAAACATATTTAACTCGGAGTTTAAAATTAATCTCTCATCCCAAAAGCGATCGCCATTGGCAAATTAAAGCCCAAGCTTTGAATGCTAGGGGCAATATAGAATTGGCAATGGGTAAAACCCAAGCTGCTTTGGCTAGTTGGCAACAAGCAAGACAAGCCTATCAACAGGTAGGAGACGACATTGGTGTCTTGGGAACAAAAATCAATCAAGCTCAAGCCTGGCAGAGTTTGGGCTTATATCGTCGCGCCCAAAAAACTCTATCTAAAATTGCTACCGAATTAGAAAATCATCAAGATCCCACTTTAAAAATTACTGGTTTGCGTAGTTTAGGCATTGCCTTACAAGTCACGGGAGATTTAGAAGCTGCTGAAAAGATGCTCCAGCAAAGTTTGGCATTATCTCAGGAATTAAACTTACCAGAAGAAAGTAGCACGACTCTATTTAGTTTGGGTAACAATGCTGTAGCCAGAGAAGATAAAACCCAAGCTCTTAAGTACTATCAACAGGTTGCTAAGACTACCGCTAGATCTTTATTAAAAACAGAAGCAAGACTCAATGAGCTAGGATTGCTCATTAATAACCAACAATGGCAACCCGCACGAGATTTATTAGCCCACATTCAAACCGATCTCAATGATGTTCCTGTTATTCCCACTAGAAGACTAGTATATGCGCGAGTTAACCTAGCCAAACATTCGATCGCCTTAGGCAATAGTACGGGCGATCGCTCTATCTTAGACAAGACTAAAAATAGTTTGCTCTCAACAATCGATCGCGCCAATCAACTGGAAGATCCTCAAGCTCAATCCTATGCAGTGGGAATGCTAGGGTATTTGTACGAAAGCGATAGCCAATTAGATTTGGGAAGCAAATATACTCGCCAAGCAGTACAGTTAGCCCAAACCATCAATAATTCCCAACTTACCTATCAATGGCAATGGCAACTCGGTAGGTTAAATCGATCTCAAGGCAATCTTCAAAGTGCGATCGCTGCCTATCAAGATGCCGTAGAAGCTTTAGAGTCTCTGCGGAGCGATTTGGTAGTTACCAATGCCGATCTACAATTTTCTTTCCGCGAACAAGTCGAACCAGTCTATCGGGAGTTAGTTAGTTTATTACTCACCCCAAATAATAACCAGCCAGTCAGTCAAGCAAATTTATTAAAAGCTAGAAACACAATTGAATCTTTGCAACTAGCAGAACTCAATAACTTTTTTCGCGAAGCTTGCTTAGATGCTACTCCTGCTGCCATTGATGAAATAGATCGCGAGGCTGCGGTAATTTATCCGATTATATTAAGCGATCGCCTGGAAGTTATTGTCAGTCTTCCCGATAAATCTTTACAACATCATTCCCAAGCCATTCCCCAAACAGAATTAGAAAATACCATTGAGGAATTACGTCAAACTCTCCAAATTCGCAGCCGTCGCACCTATTATCAACCAGCCCAAAAACTTTATAGTTGGCTAATTCAACCTATCTTAAAAGATCTCAAACAACACAATATACAAACCCTAGTCTTTGTTCCCGATGGTAGTTTTCGTAACATTCCCTTGGCGACTCTCCATAACGGCGAAAAATATTTAATCCAAGAATATAATGTAGCTCTTACCCCTGGCTTGCAACTCCTCGCACCTCTGCCTTTAGAGCAAATCGAATTAACCACTCTTGCCGCAGGTATTACCCAACAAAGACGGGGTTTTTCTTCTTTAGAATATGTCGATCGCGAATTACAAGATATCCAAAACCAAACCAATAGCTTAGTTTTGCGCGACGATCGCTTTACCAAAAAAAGATTGGCAGAAAAGATCCAATCTCAAAACTATCCCATCGTTCATATTGCCACTCACGGTCAATTTAGCTCCAATTTAGAAGATACTTTTCTTTTAGCTTGGGATGACGACCTTAATATTAACGAGCTAGATAATATTTTGAGCAGTAGAGACGCAGATCGACAGGCGATCGAACTTTTGATTCTTAGTGCTTGCGAAACTGCTAGAGGCGATAATCGGGCAGCTTTAGGCTTGGCAGGCATGGCAGTTAAAGCGGGAGCCAAAACTACCCTAGCAACTCTTTGGACTGTCTATGACGAATCTACCGCCTTAACGATGAATTATTTTTATCAAAATATTACTCAATCTCAAATCAAACGCAACAAAGCTCAAGCTCTTCGTCAAGCACAAATAAATTTAATCGAATCTTCTCATTTCAAACATCCCTACTATTGGTCGCCTTTTATTATGGTGGGAAATTGGCTTTGATTTTGTTAGTTGTTAGTTGTTAGTTGTTAGTTGTTAGTTGTTATCCATTGGTGACAAGTTAAGAAAAAGTACAAGTTGTCAAACGCAGTTAAATTAGAGAGTGTAGGAATTTTAAACTAGGTATTAAATATCAATTTTGTCCCCAAATGCGATCGCGAGCAAGTTAAATGGCACACTCACAAAAAAGTATTCGAGACCACGCCAGAAACAGAAGTCATCCCAATATAGACAACGAAGCAATTTCGCAACAGTTAGAGGAGTTAGTAAAGCCGTGTGTTTACAACCAATCGTGACAAGTTAAGGAAATTTTGAATCTGTCAAACACTATATGTAGTGTATTTATATTTTTTAAAACACAATATAAAAGTTAAAGATAAGTAAAAATGCGATGCCTACGGCTAGCTTGGCAATCGCATCCCAATAAGATGAAAAAGTCACAATTGCGTCTATCACTTATTACTCATTACTTAAAAGCGATTGACAAACGGTACAAAACGTTAACTTGTCACCAATAGCTAATAGCTAATGACTTGAGCGAAGCCCTTTATTATTTCAACCACAAACTAACATCGATTGCTAGGGTTTTTCCTAGTTTTAATAATGGTTTGATTTGGGTAATATTCCAAGGACAGCTATTAACATCGAGGCTATCGATATTAACAATACAATCAGGAAGGATACGCTGGTGAAGACAGTTGAAATAAATCTCTTGAGCGCGGTCTAAAGCCAAACCAGGAGTTACCTTCCAGCCCAAAGCGATCGCTATTATAATGTATCCTGTGGGATACAAATAAATATAATGACATCTCCCAATCAAATCAGATTATTGGAAACAGATGAAGGTAATGTTCCTTTTGAAAAGTGGTATTTTTCCCTCAAGGATAAGAAAACTAAAGTTAGAATTAGACGGCATTTAGATCGTTTAGAACTTGGTAATTTAGGCGATACTAAATCGGTAGGAGAAAGTATATACGAACTGAGATTGCATTTTGGCGCGGGATATCGAATTTATTTCGTTAAAGTGGAAAATACAATTATTGTTTTATTGGGCGGTGGAGATAAAAGTACTCAACGAAAAGATATAGATCGAGCTAAAACACTATGGAGAAAGTATAAAAATGAAGCTGAAAGATATGCACGAAAGCTTGGATAGAGAACTAACTGATTCTGAATATGCAGCAATATACTTAAATGATGCCCTCAATGATGGCTCGGTAGAAGAATTCCTACTTGCTTTGCGTAATGTGGTTCGTGCCAATCAAGGGATGAGTAAGGTAGCAACGGAAACAGATTTAGGTAGAGAGAGTCTTTATAAAGCTTTATCTGAGTCGGGAAATCCCCAATTTTTCACTATTAATAAAGTATTAGCTGCTTTAGGATTGCAATTTTCTATCGAGCAATTAAATTAAAATACGATATTTAGCTATAAAATTTAATTCACAGACTTACAATAGATTTCATAAAAAAAGTAAGGTAAGTCATACTTACCTTACTTTTTAATTATTAATTGATTATTTCAACCACAAACTAACATCGATCGCTAGGGTTTTTCCTAGTTTTAATAACGGTTTGATTTGGGTAATATTCCAAGGACAGCTATTAACATCGGGGCTATCGATATTAACAATACAATCAGGAAGGATACGCTGATGGAGACAGTTAAAATAAATCTCTTGAGCGCGGTCTAAAGCCAAACCAGGGGTTACCTTCCACCCCAAAGCGATCGCTTTTTCTAAGCGAGCCACATCGGTTTCTAGGGTTGTAGGATCGCCATCGTACAGCAATTTCCACAATAAACGGACGATGGTTTGTTCTAAAATTTGTTTGGCTTCGGGAATATTTAGCTTGCAGTTGAGGTATTGAGCTTCGGTAGCACTAGCTTCTAATTCTGCCAAGCAACTATCAAGAGTACTAGGATCTTCAATTGCTCCTTCCAGATTCTTAATTGCTTCTCCACAACGAAAAGATAAAGCCACTTCTACTGCGACTTTTAATTCTTGAGGGACTGGTAATTCTTCTCGTTGAAAAGCTGCCAGCATACTATAGTTTTCTCGATAAACTTGGGTATACAGTTGGTCGAGATGTTTTTTGGTTTTAACCGTCAACAACTTAATAATGCGCTGTCTTTCTTCAGCAAAAAGATCTTGGAGGTTAAAAGATTTGCTACCTACCATCAGATTATTCATTGCTAAAATAACCTGAGCAATGCTAGCTTTTTCGATCTTGCCAAACAATTCCTGTTTCAATTCTGCATAAGCCAAACGACCGTCAAAATTATCGATACAACAGTGGAAATCCCAACCCCCTAAATGCAAGACTGCAAAAACGATGTGCTGGCTTTCCCAAGTGATTTCAGATGTTAATTTTATCTGTCCTACTGCTAGAGAAAGAGTCCCCATTTGTTGCTTTTGATAGTCTAGGCGATCGACTTGATAGCAATAAACTTGCTCTTGGGACAGATGTTTAGCAAATAAAGAACTAATAGCATAGTGGGCAGCTACTTGTTGAAAGCTAACTTGGGAAGGTGCAACCAATTGCTGATAAACTTCCTTACCATTGCCAAAGAGAACTACATTACTGGGTGCTTTCGCCAAACGAGCGATAAATTCTTGTTTGAGATGAATTCCCGCTACTTCTCCTGCCAATTCGATCGCGCGAGAAGCATAACGCAAGATTTGAACTCCTTCTGGGCGAGATATTTCCTCAAAAAACCAGCCACAACTGGTATACATCAACAAAGTATGACGTTGCATCTCTAACAAACGCAGAGCATCGATCCTTTCTGTTGCTGATAATTCTCTAATTTGGTGGCGTTGGAGAAATTCTGCCACATTATCTTTAGAGCGATCGCCCAATACTTTGATATATTCATTTCTTGCCAACCAAGGATCGCGGAAAAACTTGCTACCAGTTTCTTGATAGACATCAATTAAATTATCTCGCAACCAATCCAAAGCATCTCGTAAAGGTCTGCGCCATTTCTGATTCCAACCGCCACCGCTAGCGCAACCACAGTTATCTTGCCAGCGTCCGACTCCGTGAGCGCAACTCCAGGCAGTTACGGGTTTTAAGACTACTTCCCAAGTAGGGGGACAAATACTGAGGTAGTGGGCATAGTTAGTTACCGTCCAATTATAATGGGCAAATTGTTCGCTCAGGGCATAAGCAATACATTTTTCTGTTCCTCCTTTGTGGTGTCCGAAAGTTTCTCCATCGGTAGCCACGCTAATAATTTGCGAAAGGCGATCGTCACCTCGGATTGCTCGTCCCATTCTGGCAGAAAAGGTATCGACA
>NZ_JBZNBU010000328.1:0-19632 GCF_058530065.1 Waterburya sp.
CACTGTCATTACTACCGTAGAGACTATCATTTCCAGTTTCACCATCAATAGAGTCATTGCCATCAGCACCGCTGAAAAAGTCATTACCTACGCCACCATTGAGGGCATCATTGCCTTCTTTCCCGTAGAGAGAATCGTTTCCATCTCCACCGTTGAGGACACCATCACCATCTCCGCCATTGAGGGAGTCTACGCCTCCACCACCATGGAGAGTGTCATTTCCTGTTTCTGCTATGAGAATGTCATTTTCTTCTCCTCCATTAAGAACATCGTCTTGTGCGCCACCTTGCAGGTAGTCTTCGCCATCGTCACCGTTCAGAGAATCACTGCCGTTGCTACCGTAGAGACTATCATCCCCTACATCACCATCAATAGAGTCATTGCCATCAGCACCGCTAAAAAAGTCATTACCCGCCCCACCGTTGAGGGTGTCATTGCCTTCTTTCCCGTAGAGAGAATCATCGCCATCTCCACCTTTAACGGTGTCGTCTCCCTCTCCGCTATTTAAAACATCAGAACTCGTTCCACCGTCTAAGAAATCGTTGCCCAGATCTCCAACTAAAGTGTCACGTCCCTTACTACCATAAAGGCTATCATCCCCTACATCACCATCAATAAAGTCATTGCCATCAGCACCGCTAAAGAAGTCATTACCCGCGCCACCTGAAAGAGAATCATTGCCTGCTTTACCGTAAAGTTTGTCGTTACCCTCTTCTCCCTTTAAGGTATCTTGACCATTGCCTCCATTAAGATTGTCATTGTCATTACCACCTTCCAATAGGTCGTTACCATCACGACCTATTAGGGTATCATTACCATTGTTGCCATAAAGCGAATCATCGCCGTCGAGTCCCTCAAAAAATTCGCTATTGCTACCGCCTTCCCAGAAAAAGTTCAAAACACCATCAAGCTGAAGATCTAGCTTAATATTCTCCGAATTAATAGTAACTTGAGTCGAACCAAGAAGATTACTATTATTATCGGTAAAAGTTAGGTCATAAGTTCCTGCTGGTAAAGCAATTTGATAGTTCCCTGTATTGCTTGTGGTAGTCGTATAAGAGTTAGCATCAGCAGTATTAATTGCAGTAATTTCGATTCCTGCCAATCCTTCTCCTACGGTATATGAATCGTCATTATTAACCGAATCATCATAGGCAATTCCAGTCAATAATACTTGTGGAGCGAAATTGGGTAGAGCAAAATTAATTGTAGATATATCTTGCTCGGAGGAAGAAAAATTAATCATAAAAATTACCTATTAACTACGATCTAGATCGCTTACCAATGTAATTGCGATCACTTAAGTTTGAAATCAGTAATTATTTCATTATTAGATTATTATTAGTCCGTATATTTACTGTTTAATAATATCTATTAAGCTAACTATCTCTTTAGCTAAAACAGTATAAAATAAATCTAAATTATCCAAAAGATACTGTTTTTTATAGCTAGATTTGAGATTCAAGATAAAATCGTAATCTGCCATAAAACCCGTAGTTTTAATTAAAAGTGATCGCATTTCTACTGTATACAAGTATATTTTTTGCCCGTTGTTCTTGGAAAACTAATGAGGTGATTTTTCGGGATATTTTTTAGTTATTAAATATTTAAGACCAATCCATTAATAAAATTTAAAGATATACCATAAAGGATAAATTGAATAGCGAGAATGGTTAAAATCCCCGATACTACGATACCATTGCCATTATGCCAATTAAGTTTAAAATTCTTTAAAAGGCGGTCACAAATGATGATAGTAATAATCGAAAATAACAAACTAGCAGTTAAATTAAATAAGGGTAAAACCAAAGCTAGAGATTGAATTAAACCTAAGCTAAGGGCTACAAGATAAATTGTTTGGGGACGGTTAGAGATGGTAACTCCCAACTTGAATTCAGCCACAATTGCCAGGGCAATAGCCGAAAATAAAGTATATAAACCGAGATTAATTAAATTAGTATAAATACCAAAAGAAAAATTAGATTCATCAATATTTTGGGGTTGATAATATTCTTGAGGCCAATTAATCGGAATAATCTCGCTAGCCAATTTTTCTGGCGATCGCTCTCCTTGTCCCGTAGTATAAACACAACCCACCCTCACATTTCCGGGTCGATCGACATTTTTTTGCAAAGCTTCTACTACATAAATATGAGGAAAAATTTTCTCGCCACGACTTTCGATAACTGGATTTTTAGTCGGATCGAGATTGCTAAATGCTGCGGCTTTAACATTGGCAAATCTTTGGCAACCATAGTTGGCAACTTCCTCAGTAATTTTACTCAAAGGAAAAATATTATCTGAAGCACGAGCGATCGCTTTTTCTCCCGCTAAATTTACTCCCAAACGACAATAATTAGCCGATCCAATGGTAGTTTGGCAAATTGCAGGGATATTTTGCGAAGTAGAGGGCAAATTACTTTGACTGGTATATATACCCAAGCAAATAAATACTACTGTAGCCAAAGTCCAACCTAAAGGAATAATCGATCTTTGAACTAGGGGAGGAAGTTTAAATTTCTGTTGGGACAAGTCTTCCCATTCTGATGTGGAGGCAGTTGTAGAATTTGCAGGAGTAAAATTATATTCAACATTACTACGTTTGACTTTCTTGGTAAAAGTAGCTTTTTTCTCCTCCATTGCTTTAAACTCAGCCAAAGTAACCGTAGAATTGAAACAATAACGACTCAACCAAATAGCTAAAGTATTGCGACCTTCAGCCTGTAGTTCGCTAATCTGGTTGAGCCATTTTTTGACTGCTGGAGAAAAACTTTCCGATTCGGGAATAGTCCCCTGTTTAAAGAAATTTTCCATCCCCAAGAGTATTTTCTGTTTCTGTTTGGGGGATAAATGATGAAAAAATTTCATCAGACGGATAATTTGTTTTTCAGGCGGAATAATGTTTCCCGTTAAAATTTTGCGATTGACAAAACAATATTCAGCTAAATTATTAATCTTTGATTTGTCTTCAGTTTGATTATCTTCAGGAACAGATTCGGTTTCTTCTACTCCTGGAGTAAAAGGATTAATTTCATCTCGAACTTCGGTTTGATTCTTTTCAGGAAGAGAATCGATTTCTGCTTCTCCTTTAGTATTACTGTCTTCAATAAAAGGATTAATTTCTGCTTCTTCCAGGGGTTTTGTATGAACGAATCCCGTATCCCTCAGCAATCCCGTATCCCCTAAACTATCTTCAAGTTTTTCGGGAAAATCTACAAACGCGCTAAAGTCTTCGGCTAAAAGTCCTTCTTCTCCTAAATTTCCCTGAGTATCTATGGCGTCTTCATCAATTACCGTTGGTGGATCTAAAAAAAACTGCCAATCAGGATCTACTTCCCCTAACTTACGACTATACAGCCAAACTCCTTCCATAGAATTCAAGCTTAAAGATGCGATCGCATCTCTTATAGTATCTGTCAGCAAAATATAGTCTGGAATGTAGTCTGGTTGGCGATTGATATAAATATGTAATTTGGCTTGATGAACGATCGCTTGAAAGCGGAAATTTTTATTGCCACAGGCTTTTTTTAAAGCTGCAACTATTAAATCTGGATCCATAAGAGTAGAAGGAGGGATTGGGTATAAAGCAGTATTGATTTTATGATTCCCAAAAACAGACGTTAAATTCCTTTAGGGTTTTATTCGATCTCCAAAAATCTTTACCAGATCGCGTTACTATTTTTGAATGAGGCGAAGAATTTGATAAGTATTTATATATGTCGAACGAGAAAAATTTATTACCTACAGAAATTATTTTAACTCCCGCTCGTCAATGTATTGGCAGGTTAAATCTCAATCGACGATTGCAACCAGGAAACTATATGGATTTTCAAGGAAAAACCTACGCCATCCTCGAAAGACATCATTTTTATCAATATCGCGTAGGAGGCTACCGCTTTGACAAAGCAACCCTCCACGTTCAAGAATCAACTAGACCAGAAGAAACTACTTTAATTGGCGATCGCTTGGTAATTGGGGATGCTAGTTGTCGTTTCAACGCGCGATCGGAAATTATGCGCTGTGCGGTCAACCCTGAAGGACCTTGTCAGGGATGTCGCTACTATGAAGCAATTGATAATTAAAATCTAAAAACTATGTTGGAGACAATTGCAGAAATAGCCAATATTTTTAGCGGACAAGTTTTTCCCGAATCAATTTTGGGCGAATCGATGATGGATCGGTTTATTGCTAACTATATGGGAGCAGATCGACTAGGAACTTATTTAGTTTCTTTATCTGTGGCGATGATTTTAGCTACCATTTTGGCATTCCATCCCCAAACCTACGGCAAAAAAGAAGATATTAATGAAATTGAAGCACCCAAAAGTCTGATTTTTTATGCGGTTATTGGTTCTTTAATCGGTGCGACGGTAGCGGATTATGGTTCGGAATTAGGGTTTATTTTCTTTGGTTTGGGTGGTTTGATGCGTTTTCGTACCAATACTGGTACATCGATCCAAACTGGACGCTTAATTTTAGTAGCGTTAATTGGTTTATGCTGTGGTTTAAAAATGATTTATATTGCTGTAGTGTCCACTATAGTAGCTTGGATTTTAATTTATCTTCTAGAAAGAAGAACTATTTATCAACTAGAAATTAAAAGTCTCAATGCTAAAAGATTTCTCGAATCTGTTGCCGCTTATCGCCACGCCTTAAAAAAACAAAAATGCAAGGTTATTGTAGAGAAAAAAAACCCTGCCAAATCTAGAGTTAGTTTTATTTTGAGTTCTCCTCCCAAATTGGGAAGAGAAAACTTAGAGCATTTTTTAAACCAACATATTTCTGAAGAAGATCGAGGAACAATCGACTGGAATGTCGGAGTTAAATAGATTAAGCTTCTACTTTGACTCCTTTCCAAAAAGCAACATAGCCTTTAATATTATTTGCTCTTTCTTTGGTTTCGGGATAGTACCAAGCAGCATCTTTATTTTCTTGACCGTCAACCACCACAGTATAGTAACTAGCCTGACCTTTCCAGGGACAGGTAGTATGAGTCGAACTGGCTTGGAAATATTCTTGTTTAATCGATTCTGGGGGAAAATAGTGATTGTTTTCTACCACTTCAGTGCGATCGCTTTCTGCGATGATTTGACCGTTCCAAATTGCTTTAGGCATTTTTTTAAATTGAATATAAACTTAGGTACAGTTTTATTATCTATAACCAGGAACTTTTTAACCAAGCCAAAATAAGCCAGCAATAATTGCTGTTAAAGAAAATAAAGCAAACCAAACAAACTGGTTGTCTGAAGTCTCAACAGAAGATAGATCTAATTCTTCTTCCAACAAATCTAGAGAACTTGGCACGGGTTGTTTTTTAGCTGCAACATAACGAGGGGTGTTGCCATCAGTATTACTCAAATCAGGAATTTCACTCATCCATTCGGTCGGACGTTCCAATTTAGGTGCTTTGATAATATATAAAATACGCTGGGCTTGTTCGCGAGTTTGAGTATCGGGATGAACGATTAACTCTTGACATAAAGCGATCGCTTCGGGGATTTTATTGGCTGCTTGATAGGCACTTACCAACCAGATTTGAGCTTCTCCACCTTTGCGGGAATTTAGGGCGATCAATTCTGTTGCTGCTTCTAGATTTTCGATACTCAAGCGATAATTTCCTCTTTCTAAAGCAGCTTTTCCCGCTGCCAATTTTTGCTGGAACTTTTCTAAATTATCTGTCGTCACTTTATAAATATACTGTGGTAATTACTTAGATTTATTTTTAGAATTATCATACATAGCTGGAAACGACAATGTAAGGCGATGAGTCAAACTAACCTATTTCAATTTAATTGGCGCAATGTTGTGGGCATAGTCGTCATGGGAATTGCAACTTGTCTAGATGTTCCCGTTAACGCAGTACCGATCGAAGATAATTTTCACATAGCTCAAGTTGGTATTCGCAGCAATGTTCGCTCCCCCGTACCGCTCAATCTAAGACCCCGCGTTATTATTAGCCCCCGTGGTAACCAGCACTTTCATCGCCGTCGTGGTTACTCGCAATACAATCCTTACTACGGTCGTCGTCGCGGACATCATAAAAAAATCATTATTATTAATCCTGGAAGTCGCCACCATCGTCGTCATATTCCCCATTATGGAAACTACAATCATCGCGGAAATTATGGTGGTGGTGCATATATCAGAATAGGTTATTAGGGCGCATTATTTTTGAGAAAAAAAGCTATAAAAAACTCCACTAAAATTACTTCAAGGTAAAACTAACGGAGTTTTTTATGTTTAAAGCCAACCTAAATAATTGCCGATCGCAATTCCAATACCTACTCCAGCCAAAGCACTAAAAGCAGTAGGTAAAAATGACCAATTATTATGAGTATAAAAGGTAGTCGTAGTTTTAACTCTAGTATTTGAAATCATATCAGTAAATCTTTTCTCTAAACTGATACAATCCTAAAAATAGACTAAATTAAAAACCGCGATCGAGATCTTAGTCCATAAGTGATACTAAATTAGCGATTTTATTTTAATTAAAACTACTAAATCTTACCCTCAATTATGAAATTTATTTATCATTTATCAACTTAGACTGAGACGGAATCGATCGCACAATAACTATTAATTCCAGGAGCATAAGCTTCAATTACTTTCCCTGTTTTGAGACACTGTACCATTAGATAATCGCAATATTCACAAGATGTACGTTCGATTTTATTTTCTATTTGACTCCTAATAGCACGTGCTCCACAATTAGGGCAATAAATTGTCTGTGTTTTATTCATTTTCCAAAAATATAATCTTTTTATCGATTTATTAAGCGAACGATTTAATTTATTCTTTATTTAATTATAATGATATATTTTCTTGTTATATATTAGTCTTTAGATATATTTCGGATATTTTTAAGGCGATCCCCAATTAGATTGAGTGAATAATAAATCACAGTAGATATTAAGATAGATATTAAAAAATATTACAAATAACTTTTGAGTTAGTTATTTATAAATAATCTATCTATATTTTTTCTTGCCTACTATTACAGCTTTCCCAGGCATCTAATTGATAAACTATTCCTAAATCGAAAAAACATCCTTCAAAAAGATGATTTAATTTTAAAGACCAATGAAAACAATTATTTTGCTTCGATCGCGATAACCTATGGAAGTCAAATGGCAAACAGCTAAAACCTACGAAGATATTATTTACCAAAAATGGAATGGTATCGCCAAAATTACCATTAATCGTCCTCACAAGCGCAATGCTTTTCGACCCAAAACCGTATTTGAAATGTATGATGCCTTTGTAGATGCGCGGGAAGATAATACCATTGGCGTAATTTTACTAACAGGCGCGGGACCTCATACTGATGGCAAATATGCTTTTTGTGCTGGAGGAGATCAAAGTATTCGAGGCAAAGCAGGATACATTGATGAGGGAGGAATGCCCAGATTAAACGTATTAGATCTACAGCGTTTAATTCGCTCTATACCTAAAGTAACTATTGCGTTAGTGGCTGGCTATGCCATTGGTGGCGGTCATGTCCTTCATATTTTGTGCGACCTGACTATTGCAGCAGATAATGCTATTTTTGGACAAACTGGCCCTAAAGTAGGTAGTTTTGACGGGGGATTTGGCTCTAGCTATCTAGCTCGCATTGTAGGGCAAAAAAAAGCCAGGGAAATCTGGTTTCTCTGTCGTCAATATAATGCCCAAGAAGCTTTGGACATGGGATTGGTCAATTGTGTTGTCCCTGTAGATAGACTGGAAACAGAAGGAATTGAATGGGCGCAAGAAGTGTTACGAAAAAGTCCCATTGCCATTCGCTGTCTCAAGGCTGCTTTCAATGCAGACTGTGACGGACAAGCTGGTATACAAGAATTGGCAGGCAATGCAACTATGCTTTATTACATGACTGAAGAAGGTGCGGAAGGAAAACAAGCTTTTCTTGAAAAAAGACCCCCAGATTTTCAACAGTATCCTTGGCTACCTTAAGAGCAAATTAGAATAGATTACAGGTTATGGTTCGTCTGCGGTCGAGGGATCGAGTTGCTGGCGACCATTTTGAACAATTCCTAACATTTCTCCAAATCTTTCTTCTAAATCTTTTAAAACATTATCGGCATATAAATCAGCCCCTTCTTGAATCGCTTGACATTCAGCGATCGCATTTTGTCGTAATTGCTCGCATTCTTGTTCGGTTTTGAGTCGCAATTTTGCCCCATCCAATTCCGCTTGACGTACTATCGCCGATTCCTGCACGATTTGATGTGCTTTCTCTTCTGCCGACTTAACTATCAAACAAGCATAGCCTCTAGCATCCTCAATAATTTCCTGCCTGCGATTGACTATTTCAATTGCTGTGGCTAACTCTACAGGCAAATTTTCTTGTATTTTTAAAAGTTGCTCTAAGATTAAATCTTCATCTATAACCGCTAATTCCGTCAGGGGAATACGAGCCGCATTAAGAATTGACTCCTTTAAACGATCTAATTCAGCCTCAATTTCAAAGCCAGAATGAGCAGATTCAGCGATATCTCCCGCTCCTTGAGAACCGTTAAATTGTATCTGACTATTGGGGGAATAATTTTTTTGTAGCATTATTCAATTAGATTATCTAAGTCTATTTGTAACCTAAATAACTAACATTTGCCAACAAAAATATTATGTTTTAATTACACAATCTTCTTTTATGAGAAAGTTTGTATTCATTACTTGTTTTGATACTTTTTATACATATCCTTGGCAATATTTCCCGATACCAAGTGATCGATTGACCCTCCAAATTGAGCGATCTCTTTGACAATACTACTGCTTAAAAAACAATATTCTTTAGTGGTTGCTAAAAAAACGGTTTCTATTTCTTGATTGAGGGTTTTATTAGTATGTGCCATTTGCAATTCTTTTTCAAAATCCGATAGAACTCTCAAGCCTCTTAATAAAACTCCTGCATTATGAAGTTTGGCATATTCAACAGTCAATCCGACAAAGCTATCCACTTCAACATTTTTAATATGTTTGGTACATTCGGTAATTTGATCTATTCTTTTATCGACTGAAAATAATGGTTTTTTGCTAGGATTGGAAAGCACTGCAACAATTGTTTTTTCAAACAATTTCGATCCTCTTTCAATAATATCTATGTGTCCTAAAGTTATGGGATCGAAACTACCTGGATAAATAGCAATCATGTATTTTATTTTTTAAATAATTATTAATTATATGTTGATGGTATTTTCTAAATATTGAGCTTTGGGTTTGAAAATAGTTAATAAGCTTTTAATAAAGCTGGCAGCAGGAACGGCTAAAATTAATCCTAAAAATCCTCCTAACTGCGCTCCAATCAGCAGAGACAATAAAACTAAAACAGGATTTAAACCAGTGAATTCTCCCAAAAGACGGGGAGCAATCACACTTTCAACTATTTGCTCGATGACAAAGGCAACTGCCAGCACTCTTAGTCCGAGCCAAATACTTTTTAGTGCCATTAAAAAGCTAATTAAACTAATACTCAATCCAGCCCCAAATGGGAATAGTGCCATAACTCCCACGACTAAGCCAAATAATAAGGCAAAAGGGACTTGAATAATAAAAAAAGTAACAGTCATGGTAACACCCATAACAGAAGCAACTGTTAATTGTCCGCCAAAATAATTATTAAATGTTTGTTTCAAAACATCGCGAACTTTATCTGCTGTTTCTTCAGGAAAAATACCGAATAAATCTTCCCATAACTCTCCTCCATGAAGTAATAGATAAAAAGTTAAAACAATCGTTAACAGCAGATCTATTAAACTACCAAGTACGGAAAAAACGCTTCCCAGAATTTGCCCGCTTAACTGTTGCAATTGGTAAGATATACGACCTAAAGCATCGGCAACTATACTGCTGACACTGAGGGGAAAATTGCGCTCTTCCGCCCAAGTTTCTAAAACTTTAGCCTGTTCGCTTCCAGATGCCACATAACTCGGCAGGCGATCTAACAAGCCATTTAATTGATCGATGACAATGGGAATGACTGTAACGCCAATGATACTAAAAAGCAGGATTCCCGCTAACAAAACAATTAAAATGGCGATCGCTCTTTTGATCCCTTTTTTTTCGAGCAAACGTACGGGTTTATCGAGAATGAATGAGAGTAAAGTAGCAGTGGCAAAAATAGTAATTAGGGATTGAAAATATTCAAAGACTAAAATTAGCAACCAACCATTGAGTACTAGTAAAGGTAAAAGTAAGCCTCTAGTAAGCCACTTAGGTAATTTGGAAATTGTATCGATCATTGAGAAAGCTTTTGATGAAGTAACTTATAGCTTATAAATGAGGCTATGCCTCTTTCTGAAACATAACTCGATAGACGGGAAGATTTTGTTCTAGTACATACAATTCTCTTTCTGTAGGTATTATTAGGGGATTGCTGTTCAACCAAGTTGTTTGATGTTGTGGAATTAATCGAGAATCTGTTGCAAAGCGATCGCGCATTTCCATGGCTACCTCTTTAATATCAGATTGTAGAAAAACTCTTCCCCCTTCTGCTAGGTAATCAACTATAAGCTTAACTAATTCGTTTTGGACGACTCTGCGTTTATTGTGACGTTTTTTGAACCAAGGATCGGGAAACTGAACTGAAACAGTTTTTAAGACATTTTCAGGCAAAGAGTCTAATAGTACCTCAGCCGAACTATTCATATTGCCAAAGAGATAATGTAGGTTAGTTAAATTCAATTCATCTCGTACTTGATTGGCAGCAGTGACTAAAGGATGGCGAATTTCAATCCCCAAAAAATTAGTTTCGGGATGCTGTTGTGCCATTTCTAATAAAAACCTGCCTCTAGCGCAACCAATATCTAGATGTAGATCTTGCTGGGGATGGGTAAAAACTTCTTGCCAATTGGGCATAGCAATCGGTTGCTGAAATTTACGGGCGAGGGGATTTACGTGCTGACGAATACGGATGGGCATACGGGAGACTAGGGGAGTAGGGGAGTAGGACTGGGTGACTAATGACTAACAACTAACCACTAATCACTAACGACTAACTACTCTTTTAATTCAACAGATATGACAGTACCATTAAAGTCGTAAGTTTTGCCTTGTAATTGAATGGGCAAGCCTATTTTCATTTTTTTACTTCCTCCCAAGACAAAGCCAGTACTGGTTACTTCGGCTTTTCCTCCTACCGTAATTAACAAATCGCGAATTGCTACGATTTCGGGGCGAGGATCGGGTAAGGCTTTAACCGTGCCATCGGGTTGGGGTACGGGGGTAGTGCGGGGCAGTAGTTCTTTTTCTACAATGGTGACTTTTCCTGCGGGTTGGTTGCGAATTACAATATCAGCTTTGTCGTTTTCTTCAAATTCTTGAAACAAGGCATCTAAATTAGCAACTCCCAAACCTCTGACTAATACTTGTACTTCAATAGGTTTTTGTTTGGTTTGAGCGACTATATTATTGGTTAATGGGGTGCCTGGAAACAAGAAAATACCAACAACTACTAGCCCAATTACCGCAGCAGCAGCGAAATCGAGAATGCTTAATTTACCGAATAGTCTTCCTTTAGAATCAATAATTTTCACGATCGCCTGACAGATATTAAAATATCCAAAATAATTTCGTCTATATTATACGCATCGCTATTACGATCTATAGTCTTTTTTGTTTATGGTAAATCTGCAAGATCGTCGCTTAATTGGGTTGACTGGAGGGATTGCTACAGGGAAAACTACTGTTTCTAATTATTTAAGTCAGAAATATCAGTTACCTATATTAGATGCAGATATTTATGCTAGAGAAGCCGTAGCTAAAGGTTCGCCTATTTTAAAAACTATTCTCGCTCGTTACGGCGATCGCATTATGCTCGCCGATGGTGCTTTAAACCGCCCAGCTTTGGGGGAAATTGTGTTTAACAATCCTCAAGAGAAACAATGGCTGGAAAGTCAGATTCATCCTTTTGTCCGCGATCGCTTCGAGCAAGAGTTACAACGGTTAGATTATAGTATAATAGTACTTGATATTCCTTTACTATTTGAAGCTAATTTGACCGATACGGTAACCGAAATTTGGGTAGTTAGTTGCAGTCGCGATCGACAAATTTCTCGTTTGCAACAAAGGAATGGTTTGACTGCCGAACAAGCAATCGCCAGGATCGAAAGTCAATTTCCTTTGGCTGATAAAGTTGCTGCTGCGGATGTGGTTTTGGAGAATAATGACAGTTGCGATCGCCTGTTTGCTGCGGTAGACCGAGCTATTAAATTAAATTAAGAAATATAAATATTTTGTTTAAGTTTTTGTTTTACTATTAAAAAGTAGCAAATGCTACAGAATTAAGTTGTATAATCATACCTAACAGAGTAAATGAGTTCGCTATTTTGTAGAGAACTAGTTATTTATTTCTGCCAGCTAACTAGAAAAAAACACCATATATATTTAGCTTACTTTAGAGGTACGAACCATGAGACTACAATTTAGAGGCAAAGTTTACGAAGCACCTCACATTGAATGGGATGTTGCGGAAGGAGAAATAGGAGGCAAATATCGCGGAAAACCCTGGAAAGTCCATCATTTAAAAGAAGAACATCGCCAAAATTCCCAGAAGACAGAATTTACTTATCGTGGCATTCACTATACAAAAGACTAAATTGCCAAATTATTTAATGACTATTGATATTTTGTTAAAAGCTACTAGTTAGCTAGTAGCTTTTAAACAATAATCAACAGCATATTTTTATATTTTTTTGACCTTAATGAATTCATTCAAGCATATGAACTTGGCTATTATTAGCAACAATATACATAAAAATAATGAAACATTTATCTCCATTTTCTCAATCCAGAAAACCAAAATACCAGTCTGAAATAATTGATAGCGAAATTACTAACTGGCATCAGGATATTTCTTTACCACGTCACATATCCGCACCTTCAACTAAGTCTCATCGAGTTAGAAGTCGTTTTTATGAAGTTCGCTATGCCCCAAAAGTTTGCCAGCTAGATCTTGACGAATCTAAAAAAGCTAATCTGGCATTAGATATTCTCAAATATCAACTAAAAGATCGTACCTCCCAAAAACAACATTTAGAGAATCTTCGTACTAATTTGGAACGTCGCTTACAAGTAGCGAAATCTCAAGGAAATACACAACTAGTTAATATTCTGCAAAATGAATACAAGCAGCTTTCTAATAGTTATTAGTTGTTAGCGGAACTTAAACAAATTTAACGATCAAAACAAGTATGAAAAGAATGACTTTGAGAAAAAGGAGAAGCACGAAAGCGATTCATGATATTGATTAACGGTTTCCCCAGCTAAAGCTAGTTTTATTAAATCTCCGCGAATGATTTTCCTCTATTTTTTAAAGCTAGCAATAAAAGTTATACTAACTACTAACTACTAATAACTAACTTACTTCTGACTCATCTTATATAGTTTTTCACTCATTGCCATACTAGTAAGAGAACGGAGTAATAAAATAAACCAAAAGATCGCAAAACAAAATAAAGCGATCGCCACACCTTTTAACTGTCCTACTAGCAATACCGAACCAGATAATAAACTAAAACCCGACAGACAAGTATAAATTAAACTTTTAATCCCTAACTGAATTTGTTTTAAGGAACGTTCGCTTTCTGTCGCCCGAACTTTTACTTGCAATTCCCCCAAATCTAATCGCGATTCGAGGCGCATGATTGATAGTTGAGTGCGGTTGGGTTGTTTGAATTTATATTGAATAAAGTCTTTGGTTTGTCTGGCTAAAACGCTCAACATACTGCCTTGTTGTTGGGAGAAGGCAATCTGCTTGAGGAAGGGTTGGGCTGCTGCGAGTAAATTGTATTGAGGGTCGAGGGCGCGGGCAATTCCGTCGAGGGTGGTTAAAGACTTGACGATAAAAGTCATCTGCGGGGGAAGGCGAAAAGGCTGTTGCTCGAAGATAGAATATACTTCGTCGGTAATTTGCTCAAAAGCTTTGACATCTACAGGTTTTTCGCGAAATTCGGTCAGCATAAAGGAAATCATTCGCTTAACAGGAGTCATATCCGCTACAGGCTCGATCAGACCCATGTAAATGAGAGTTTCTACTACTTCATCTGCATCGTTTTTTAAGACTGCAAAAAAAGTTTTGACCATTTGATCTTTGGCAATGGTTTTAACTTCTGCCATAGTGCCAAAATCATAAAAAATAATGTCTCCCCGCTGACTGACTGCCATGTTACCAGGATGGGGATCGGATTGAAAAAAGCCATCTTCTAAAAGTTGTTTGAGATAGCAAGTAATACCTAGTTGAATTACTTCTTGAGTATCAATTTTGTTGGCTTCTAAACTAGAGCGGTCGTCTATTTTGATGCCTGGCAAATATTCTAAAGTTAATACCTTGGAGGTAGTATATTGCCAATAAACTTTTGGTACGGTTACCTTATTATAATTCTGAAAATTATTCCGAAAGCGATCGGCATTTTTGCCCTCATGAATATAATCAATTTCTAAAAATAAAAGCTCAAAAAACTCTTGGCAGATTTGGTCTAAATTAAACTTACGCAAAGTTTTAATCAGATGTGCCAGCCAACGAAAAAGACGGTGTAAGATTTCAAAATCTAAATTAAATAACTTTGCTAACCCAGGACGCTGTACTTTAACTACAACTTGTTCTCCTGTATGGAGTTTTGCTCGATGTACTTGACCCAAACTAGCTGCTGCCAAGGGTGTAGGACTAAACTCAGCAAATAAAAGGGAAATAGGTTTACCTAATTCTTGTTCGATAACGGCGATCGCAATTTCTGAATCGAAAGGAGGTACTCGATCTTGTAATTGACTGAATTCTTCTACATATTCAATGGGAATTAAATCCGCACGAGTTGATAGAGCTTGACCTAATTTAATCAAAGTAGGTCCAAGGTCGAGCATATTTCTGACTAGCCATTTAGCCAAACGATGTCTTTTTCTGGAGGAATTATTTCCCGTTAATTTATTCCACCAAAGAGCAAGTAAAAATTGAATTGTGACACCAAAAATTTTAATTTGCCGCCAAAAAGGAGAATAAGGATATTCCCCTCGTGACAATTGGAGGGATTTAGAATTTTTGCGTTTTTTATTTTGATGCCATTTCATAGAAATACCCCAGAATCGACCGACTTAAGCAAGCTAATTTATGAATGGGATGCAGCTTATTCCACTTTCGCGGTTAAGGTTTTCTTCTTAGAGAAATATCCTTTAGGGCTGAATCAAGAAGCGATCGATACCAACTATTACATAATTATTTAATATTTTGTTACTAGATTAACCAATAGCTGGTTGAAATTGGGGTAATTTAAGCACAAAAGTAGTGATAAACACATCCAAATCCGATTTTGAAGGTTCGCTAGTTACCTCAATTGTGCCGTTGAGATGTTCTACTAAATATTGCACTAAAGCCAAACCCAAACCAGTTCCAGGTACGGCTCGATCTGTCACTCCTCGACCCCTTCTAAATTTATCAAAGATATGGGGTAATTCTTCAGGAGTAATTCCCGTGCCATAATTAGCGACAGTAATAACGATACCTTTTCCCTGACGAGTTTTTTCTTCCTTGACGTTGATTTCGATAGTGGTATCAACTTCAGAATATTTGCCCGCATTTAACAGCAATTCGTTGAGAATATTGGTAAAACTTTCTACATCGGTATTAATTGTCAAATCTAGTCGTTCGATCTCAATCTTCAGTTCCAAACCTTTATTGTTTGACCATTTCTCGCGGAAGTTTTGAGCCAAACTATCAAGGGTAGTGGCTAAATTTAATTCTTGAGGGCTATAGGCTAATTCTCCCGATTCTACTTCTTGTAGGGTCAATAAATCCTTAATCAGACTGTATTCCCGATTCCATTCTTGTTCTAAAATGTTGAGATATTTATCTCTCATCTCAGGAGAAATTTCTGCCCGACGCAACATCATAATTGCCATTTTCATGCTCGTCAGAGGAGTTTTCAACTCATGACTCATACTATTCATAAAGTCATCCTTGAGTTGATTTAACTTCTGCAACTGTTCGATGTGCTGGCGCATTTTTTCTGAGAGTTTTGCTTGTACGTCCAGACTCCATTTTAGTTGTGCCGTCCGTTCGTCTACAATCGACTGTACTCGGTCTAAAGTTTGGTGATGAACGATTGCCGTACTAATTTGAATGCTAGCCCAGTCTACTAAATCTAATTCGTCTGTAGTCCAATGGTGAGGGGTGTAATGTTGCAGTGCTAAAAATCCCCAAACTACAGCGGGAGAAGTTTCGCTAGTTTTTTTACCCATTAAAGGTACGATTAATAAAGCAGAACCATCAGGTTGGAAAAATTCTGGCAATTCTTGAGGATCGAGATCGGGAAATATAGCGTCTGATGCAAAAGACAAATATTGGGGTGCATTTTGCCAAGCCTGCTGGCAGAGATGGGAATGAGCGAAGATGAAAAACTTCGATTCCCCAGTCGGGAAACAATCCTTTTTAGGCGACCACTGACAAGCAACTTCTACCGTTCCTTTAATAGATTTCTTCGATTTACGACTTTTGGCTTGTAAAGGATTTTGATATTTCAACATTAAGATTGTTGCCCGATCTAATTGTAAAGTCGTACCAATTTGAGTCAAACAATTTTGAAATAGCAAATTTGGATGGGGACTATGACTGATTTCTCGACTCAGGTTTCTGAGCAAAGAATGATATTTAGTCTTAGTATTTGCTTGATGTTGAAGTTGAGTTTGAGAAATTGCGATCGCCATTGAATCTGAGATGTGGTTTAATAGTTCTTTTTGGGAGTTTGTCCACTCAGAAGAATCGGACTTCAGCAATAAAATTAAACCGTTGGTTTGATGCTGGTATTGAGTCTCTACAGCTAGCCAAGTTATTGATGAAAATATTTCCTGTAAAAAGTCTTCTAGTTGACTGAGAATGCTGCTAGCTAGGGATAGATTTGCCAACCGAGATCTAACTATATCTTGATTTAGCCACGAACACTCTTCCTTTTGCCACAGATCGACTCGATTGGGTTCATTTTCTGTAGCAGAAACCACAAAACAAGCATCTGCCGCCAATAAATTACCAATTTTTGCCAAAATTATCGGCAAAATCCGATCGCGATCCTCATTGTTTAAGATAATTTGCAGAATCTCACTAACAGTATCCTCAATCCCGATTGGATGTGGTACGGTATTAGGCGACTCTCGCTTTTCCATAGTCAAAGGTGGGATTACGATGGGTGATGATAGGTAGGAGTGCTGATTCGGTTGATTCATCATAAATTTTATGATTTGTTCCCCAAGAAACAATCGAGCGGGATTGCGGTCGTACAATCCATAACTTTTCTCTTCAGAATTAGCATTCCCATTTTTGGTTTATTTTTACCAGGGTAACGGTTTTTATTACCAGTTATTTTCTGTTTTTTTACCAAATTAGAGAATAGATAATTGGTAACTTAAATAATTAGTTAATTGATTAAATTGCTGAGTTTTAGGATTACTTATAATTGTCAAAAATGTTGAAAAACTTTATTTATATTTAATATTTTTCTACTATTTGAAGAGTTGCTTACAACAACCTTAATTTCTTTGGCATCAGTAATTTCACCGACGATCGATGCTTGGTGTTTGAGCTTTTTAACTAATGTTAAAGCGTAACTTTTTGGCATACATAAAACTAATTCAAAATCCTCACCGCCATAAAAGATAAACTCTCTAGCTTTTTCCTTTCCTACTAATTTTATTAATCCCAAAAAAATACTTAAATTAGATTCTTCTATTTTTGCTCCAACATTACTATTATTACAGATTTGATAAATAGCATCTGCCAGTCCGTCGCTACTATCCATACCTGCGATCGCAACATCATCGGGAATAAAATCTAAATGGGGTAAAATATCTAATCTAGGGATAGGTCTTTGATGGGCAGAAATTAATTTTTGAGCTTCTTTAGGATCTAATTTCTCTTGCAAACTCGGATTTAACAACAATTCTAAGCCACCACGAGATAGCCCATGTAAACCAGTAATTACAATCGCATCCCCAGGACGAGCGGTAGAACGACGTATCGCTCTTTGAGGATGTACTTCTCCCATAGCCGTAATGGCGATGCTAGTTACTGGAGAACGACATATATCCCCCCCGACAATAGGAGTAGGATAAAGATCTAGACAGTCAGAAATTCCCTGATAAAGTTCTTCTACCCAAACTACGGGTAAATCCCCTGGTAGAGATAAACCGACAGTAATACCTAAAGGACTTGCCCCCATTGCTGCTAAATCCGATAAATTGGCTGCTGTCGCCCGCCAGCCCACATCATAAGCAGAAGTAGTGCGATCGCTAAAATGAACCCCATCTACTAAAATATCAGTAGTTACTACCAAAGACTTACTAGGATCTGTAGTCAAAATCGCCCCGTCATCTCCCACTATATCCCCAGGACAATAAGGCTGCAATCGCTCTAACAAACCCCGCTCGCCTACATCTTTAATATTTAACATCGAGCATTTATCAGGGAACATTGAGCATTAAACATTTATCAGCTATCAGCTATCAGCTATCAATTTTTAGTTTTCCAAGATACTTTTAACAATTAAACTCAGGCTAAGGGCTAAAGGCTAAAGGCTTTAAAAGAGATAAGTTTCAATAACAATCCTTCTGCCTTCTGCCTTCTGCCTTCTGCCTTCGTTTAACTAGGTTCTTTCAAGTTATCCAAACCATCAATAACTTTGGCAGAGATAATTTTGTCTCCCGCAGTTAACTCTTCCAAAACTTCTTTACCTTCAATTAAATAACCAAACACAGAGTAACGCCCATCCATCAAGTTATAACCAGGAGGAGTAATTTCCGTGTCAAATTTAAAGAAGAAAAACTGCGAAGAACCGCCATTAGGATCGTCAGCAGGACGAGCGAGAGCGATCGCACCATAGGCATTGAAAGGAATTGCAGGAACGTCTAAATAACGACCTAATTCTTCTAAAGTTTCGCCATATACGGGTAATTCGTCCCCTTTAACCAATACTTCGATGGGTATTGCCCGATATTCATTAGTTTGAGGATCGATAAAACCATCGGCTTCTCCTGGAGGATCGCCAGCTTGCAAAATATAAAAGTCTTCGGCGCGGTTGAAGTCCAAACCATCATAGAAGCCCCGTTTGACTAAATCGACGAAATTGCCGCCATTGACTGGCGCGCTGTAGCCATCGACAACAATAGTTAAATCTCCTTTATTAGTTTCCATTGCTACGGTAGCTCGACCCAAAAGCTGGGGTAAATAGCTATATTCTTCGGGAACTTCAAAAGGAAACCCAGTAACCATCAACATTTCTAAATCTCCTACCAGATCTAGAAGTTCTCTTCTTTTAATGTAAGTCCCTTCACGGTCTTTCGATTCGATGATTTCGGCAATCTCTTCCATTCCCCCAGTCAAGCGATCGATTATCTCTTCTGCCTTAGCTTGACGTTCTTCAGGAATACTCCCTAAAAGTTGGTCACGACGGTAATTAAGCACAAAATTAGCGTTTTTAAGATCCTTTTTCATGTTTTTCCAACGTTTGCCTCGCAGTTGGTTGGAAATATCTTCTAAACTTTTTTGAAGTTTTCTGACAGAATCATTATCTATAGGTAAAGAATATTGAAGAATCGCTTTGGGATCGGTCACTGCATCTCCTTGAGCCAAAATAGCAAATGCTTGAGGTTGCCAGCCCAAAA
>NZ_JBZNBU010000329.1:0-1104 GCF_058530065.1 Waterburya sp.
CCCTGCACTAAAAGAGTAAATAAAACTACTCCAAATACTGTATCGATAATCTCTTGTCTACCAGTTAAAAAAGCGGGAACACTCAAAGCCAAGGCAATAGATACCGAACCCCGCAGCCCTCCCCACCATAAGACAGTTTGTTCTCGCCAATCAGTTTTTACTCCACTAATGAGATTACTAAGATTGCCCAAACCAAAAATAACGATCGCTCTTGTGACTAAAACTGCTGCGATCGCAACCAAAATAAGATCTAAGTTATCATTTAAACTGGTAAAGTTTATCTGATCTCCTATTAGCAAAAAGACAATAGAATTGACGAAAAAGGCTAAAAATTCCCAAAATTCCGAAACTAGCAGTCTAGTGCGAGGATTCATACCAATACGCGAGCCAAAATTGCCCAAGATCACCCCAACTGTGACAACCCCGATAACTCCTGAGCCTCCTAATTCTTCTGTTGCCAAATAAGTACCGTAAGCCGATACCAAGGTTAAAGATTGTTCTACCAAAGGAAGATCGAAACGTTGAGTAAGATAAGAAATCCCAAAACCAATTACACTACCAATACCCAACCCAATACCGACAAAAGTGAGGAATTTTACAATGGTGGTGGGCAAAGAAAACGCTTCAATACCTAAAGGAATTCCTACCAGTAGCACAAAAGCAACTACTGCTACACCGTCATTAAATAAACTTTCTCCTTCCATCAGAATAGTCAACCGTTTACTAGCACCCAATTCTCGAAACAATGCCACTACAGAAACGGGATCGGTGGCTGATAAACTTGCTCCTACCAGTAAAGCAGTGGCTAAAGAAAGACTGGTAAAAGTGCTTAATGCCCAAGCCATTCCCAAGACAGAAATAATTACTCCCACCACAGCAAATAAAGTAACTGGTACTAGGCTATCTTTTAAACTACGCCACCTGATATTCCAAGCAGCTTCAAACAAAAGGGGTGGTAGAAAAATTTCTAAAATCAACTCAGGAGAAAGATTGACTAGCCGAATATCAACAAAAGCCAAGCCTAAACCCACAATTACCAAGAGTAAAGTGTAAGGAATTTGTCGAAACCAGCTAAAAATACGGGAAACCGTGGCAACAGTCAAA
>NZ_JBZNBU010000330.1:0-9601 GCF_058530065.1 Waterburya sp.
AAAATATTTTCCAGGTTTCTACGGTTTTGGCACGCGTTTTCGATCCTGCTAGAGAAAAAATTTATCGCAACTTTGGCATTGCAACTATTAGCCCTACTCAATTATCAGCCGATGCGTTTATTGCCAATCTTCCTAGTTAAATTAACTAGTCGTGCAAAATTAATCTATAAAGCAGGGAAATAGGGAATAGGGAATAGGGAATAGGTATCACCTATTTGCTTTTATCTTCCAATCAAAACTGACTATTGTTTTTAGATTGTGTCACGTAAGGTCAGTTATTTATCTACTGAACTTGAAAAAATTAAAGGCAAATGTTTAATGCTTAATGATAAATGTTTAATGCTTAATGATAAATGAAATGAGAGTTATTTTAATTGGTAGTGGTAAGCTAGCTTATTTTTTAAGTAAACAATTTATTAGTAAAGGTCATAATCTGACGGTAATTAATGCTGATGATGCTGAAGCGATCGCTTTTTCGCGAAATCTCAAAGCAACCATAATTCAAGGAGATGGCAGTAATCCTGGTATTCTTGCCCAAGCAGGTGCGTATCAGGCTGATGTTGTTTTGAGTTTGACTATCAATGACGAAGATAATTTAATTGCTTGTCAAATCGCCCAAAAAGAATATGGCGTACCTCGAACGGTGGCTTTGGTTAACGATCCTGAAAATCGTCCTATCTTTGAGAAATTGGGAATTAGCGTGGTTTTTTCCGCCACCGAAATTATTGCCAACCTGATCGAACAGCAAACTAGTTCCGACGAGATTAAAAACCTATTGCCAGTAGCCGAAGGAAAGATCAATGTTACCGAAATTGCCCTGTCAGATACTTCCTCAATAGCAGGAAAAACCATCGACGATTTACAACTCCCTACAGGAACTTTAATTGGCTCGATCTTACGTCAGGGAGATGTCTTAGTTCCAGGTGGGGATACGATTTTACAAATGGGCGATCGCCTGATCTTAATCAGCCAACCTGAATATTACGGGGAATTGTTGCGGTTATTAGGGGCAGAGTAAACAGTCGTCAGTTATTAGTGAACAGTTATCAGTAATGTTATTGACTAAAAATAAAAATAAAATCAATCGTTATAGTAATTATCTGCGTCAGCGTTATCGGGCTATTGTCGGTTATACGGGTTTGATTTGTGCGATCGCGGGATTGGTAATTTTATCGCCGTTGTTGGCGTTGTTTTTTTATCCAGAAGAATTAGCTCTGGGTTGGGCTTTTGCCCTACCAGGACTGGCTTTGGTTGCTGTGGGGTTGATTTTATGGCGATCGCTTACTCCCAAGGGGAATGTCAGTTTATCGGTTCAGGAAGGGGCGGTGATTGTGGTTTTGACCTGGTTACTGGCGATTGTTGTGGGAATCTTCCCTTTTATAGCTTTAGAGGGCTTAAGTTTTACCCAGGCGATGTTTGAGTCTACTAGCGGCTGGACGACGACGGGTTTATCGGTGGTGGATGTAGAACAGGCTTCTAAGTTAATTTTACTCTATCGCAGCAATATCGAACTAGCTGGTGGTGCGGGGTTGGCGATTATTACCTTAAGTGCGATCGCCGGTCCTATCGGTTCGGGTTTGACTACGGCTGAAGGTAGAAGCGAACAGCTAGCCCCCAACGTCAGGCGATCGGCTAAATTGGTTTTAAGTATTTATTCTGGTTATTGTGTAGTCGGAATAATTGCTTTGGTAATTGCAGGAATGGGTTGGTTTGATGCGGTGAACCATGCTTTTGCAGCTTTATCTACGGGAGGATTTTCCACCCGCAGTGATTCCATTGGCTACTGGGATTCTCCTGCGGTAGAAGCAGTTACTATTGTCTTGATGCTATTGGGTACGCTGAATTTTGTTACTGGTTATTTTTTGCTCCGAGGTAAGTTTAAAACCGTCGTTCGTAACGGAGAAGTAAGATTACAGGCGTTATTGATTCCCCTGTGTATCCTCGTTATTTTATTTGGGGTTGGTATCGGGCTATATCCCACTGTCGGCAAATCAATTCGCGTGGCGATTTTTGAAGTCATTACCGCTTTGTCTACTACTGGCTTTTCTACCGTTGGTTATGGCGACTGGAATAGCTTGGGGTGGACGATTATGATTATTTTAATGCTGATTGGTGGTGGTACGGGGGCGACTGCGGGAGGTATCAAACAGTTTCGCATCTATGCCTTGTATCGAGCCTTAATTTTGGAAATCAAAAGTATGTTGTTACCCGAAAGAGCAGTTTCCGAAGCCGACTATTGGCAAGGCGATCGCCGTAAGTTTTTTAGCGATAATCAAATTAAAACCATCGCCTTATTTGTCTTTCTGTATCTAATACTGTTTACCGTTGGCGTAATTATTACTGCTGCTTATGGCTACTCAATACCCGAAAGCTTGTTTGAATATGCCAGTACCTTAAGCACAGTCGGATTATCAATTGGGGTAACTTCTCCCGATGCACCCACAGGGTTACTTTGGACGCAAATTATCGGTATGTTTTTGGGGCGTTTAGAATTTTTTACAGTATTTATCGGCATTATCTGTCTTTGTCGGGATATGCTTCCCGTTATTTTCAACAAAAAGTAATTTGAAATACTTTTAGAAATCCCTTGCTGATGTGGGTAACTCTACAGCATAAAACCAATATTCTAAAAAAGTTTTTACCAAAAGACTCATTTACTCATTACTTATTACTCATTACTTATTACTTATTACTTATTACCTATTACTTATTACTTAAATAACGCTGGCGGTTTTTGAGTTTGCTTGCTAAAACTAATTAAACTTAATATAGAGCTTGTTAGTCAAATGCAGATAAATCTCGACACCCAACAACTAACTCTAGAAGAAACAATCCAGAGGTGGAAAGATCGGATTGTCTGTCATCCCCCTAGAGGACAAGGAGTAGAAGCTTATATTATTAATTCGACATCGGGAAATCAAGAAAAATATATTGAAGCTAATTGTGATAGTCTGCGTCATAATGCAACTAATTACGATCGCCTATTAATTGCTATTAAAAGTAAACACAAAGGTATTCATAAAGAAGCTATTTTAAATACAATTAAATACGAAGCGACTCGCCGAGCTTTTAAGGCTCAACACGAGTGGATACATAGTAGTTATCGAGAAACTATTGAGAAGGTTAAAAATAATGATTTCGATCGCCAGATGTTATTGAAGATCGATAGTTTAAATAAAATTGTAGCCCAGCGCGATCGTGAATTAAAAAAACTCAAATCAGAATGTAAAGGTGGATTGCAAGAATTGCAACTAGCCTATCAAAAACTACAACAAGAATTTGCTCGCGAGCAACAACGCCGTCAAAAACTAGGCACGAGTAATAAAAGTCTGGGGGCATATAAAGGACATTTTCGGCGAGCCCAGAAAAAAATAGCTACATTAAAAATCGAAAAGAAAGACTTGCAAAAAAAACTTAATTTATTAGAATTTAACGCCAATAAAGCCAATAAATAGTTAAAAATAATATTATTTATTCAATGAATAATATTTGGCGTTACATACCTCCCATCGAAACATCGGGAACAATGCAAATGGCGATCGACAGCTATCTACTAGAGCAACATCGCCAACAGCAACATCCTCCCACAATCCGCTTCTATACTTGGCTTCCTGCTGCCATTTCTTTGGGCTACCATCAACGAGAATATCCCCAGATTTGGCAAAATCTTACTTGGCAAGGAGAAACCTTAGATATTGTCCGTCGCCCCACTGGAGGCAGGGCTGTATTGCATCAAGGAGATTTAACTTATGCCATAGTAATGTCGATTCCTCCAGGAAAAAGATTACAAGTCTACAAGCAAATTTGTGAATTCTTAATTCTCGGCTGGCGATCGCTAGGTGTCGAGCTAAGCTACGGTACTGCTACGAAAGAATATAGAGAAAATAGTAACTGTTTTGCTACTGCCACAGGGGCAGATTTAGTTACATCCGAAGGAAATAAAGTAATTGGTAGCGCGCAACTACGTCGGGGAAAATCAGTCTTGCAACATGGTTCAATGATGCTCAATACCAATCCCAGTTTATACTACCAAGTGTTTAACAACAATTTACAAACAAGTTTATTAAACAAAATTAAGCAATCTGACGATGATGCTAAAAAGTATCGAAAAATACCCTGCGATCGAGATAAAATAATACAAAACTTAATCCAAGCTGCAATCTCAACTTTTAAGATTGATATAGTAGTACAACCTTTATCAACCGAGGAATGGCAATATATTGCCAGCAATCTCTCTTAGTTGAGATACTAAAATTATTAAACTTAATTAAACCTACTTCAGATATTATGAGCATAGTTAGTCAAGTTATCCTCAAGGCGGATGACGAGCTACGCTACCCTAGTAGCGGAGAACTAGAAGGCATTAAAAACTTTTTAACCACTGGTGAAAAGCGCGTGCGTATTGCTGAAACTTTAGCTAACAACGAGAAGAAAATCGTCGATAAAGCTGGTAAAGAATTGTTCAAGCAACACCCAGAATATCGTTCCTTTGGCGGTAATGCTTACGGACAAAAAGAATACAACCAATGCTTGAGAGATTTCGGTTGGTACTTGCGCCTAGTTACTTACGGTGTGATGGCTGGAGACAAAGATCCCATCGAAAAATCGGGTCTAATTGGGGTTAAGGAAATGTATAACTCCTTAGAAGTACCCGTACCAGGAATGGTTGATGCAATTCGCTGTTTGAAAGCTGCGGCAGTCGATCTTTTAAGTAAAGATGATGCTCAAGAAGCTAGCCTTTACTTTGATTACATCATTCAAAGTATGTCCTAGTCAGTCACGATCCAAACTGACCGATAAAACCAACAAATAGGTAATTGGCGCTCGGTATTAAGGCGACGGCATCAACTCTCTCAATTTGGGATAAGATGTCTGTCTAGTCTTGTTATCGACTACCAATTACCTATTATTTTTTGACATATTTTAGAATAGGCAATTGACACTAGAGAGAATTTAAAAATTGAGTGCAGTCAAAAGAGAGAGCGGGGCGAGAGAATCCAGTTTTTTTTTACTAATATTAGTGGCGATCGCCAGTCTAGTTTTATTTTTCTTCAGCAGTCTGCGAACGGCTTTATTTCGGGCGGGTAACGATCTGGCATTTTTCGATCAGTTGGTTTATTTACTCTCTCAAGGTCAAGCACCTGTTTCGACTTTGTTAGAAGGAGTACATATTATTGGCGATCATGGGGCAATTATTTTTTATCCTATAGCTTTGCTCTACGTTATTTATCCCAGCGTTCATTGGCTTTTGGGAGTACAGGCGATCGCTTTGGCAATGGGAGCAATTCCTCTCTATGGCTTGAGTCGCGATAGTGGCTTGGGGGTAAATTATTCCAGGGCTATAGCTATTTGTTATGTTCTCTATCCCGCAATTTTTAATATTAATTTCTATACGGAATTTAGACCCGAAACTATTGCCGTACCTGCATTGATTTGGGCGGTGTGGGCGGCAAAGAAAAAGTTATTTTGGCAGTTTGCGATCGCGATTATTCTAACTCTCAGTACGAAAGAAACCCTGGCTCTAACGGTAATTGGGTTGGGATTTTGGCTGACTTTTGTCGAACGACGCAGAATCTATGGTTTGTTGAGTATATTTAGCGGGGTGGCTTGGTTTATCTTTGCTGCGGGTTACTTAATCCCCACTTTGCGCGGGGGGCATCAAATGGCAGGTACTTGGCATTACGAATCTTTAGGTACTTCCATGACAGAAATTGCCCTGAACATAATTACTAACCCGCAAGTTTTTCTAGTTAGGGCATTAGCAAGCGATCGCCTGTTTTACTATTTACTATTACTGTTGCCAATTCTTTTAGGCTTACACTGGCGCAAAATATTAACTTTAATTCCCGCCTTCCCCATGCTGGGGTTAAACATTTTGGCAGACTTTCCCCGCCAGCGAGATTTAATTCATCAATATTCCCTACCAATTATTCCCTTTCTCTTTATCTGGTTAATTGCCTCTCTGGCTTACCTACAAAAACATCGCCTGCGCCCTTGGCTGTCTCCCCGTTGGTTAATAGTTTGGGCAATAGTTGCTTGGCTGGCTTTAGCTAAATATACTTATTTCCCGACGAGATATTTCCCTGTCATTCCCAATTTAGCAGCAGTTAGGGGAGCGATCGCATTAGTCGAACCGAGCGATCGCGTCTTAACCACTGCTTATCTGGCTTCGGCGATCGCCCATCGTCCGACGATTAAACTAATGACGGGAGAATGGGATGCTGCCAAAGTTGAAGCCAACTCTTTAGATACGGTATTGATTGGCTTGCAACACTTAGGTTGGGATACTTCTATAGAAAATGCTGAAACAACGATTACCGATCTTCAACAGTCGTCTCAATTCGATTTGGTTTATCATCAACAGGATGTCTTTTTATTTAAAAAAACCCCAACAAGCGATGATTATCTTAACTAATGACGATGGTATAGATGCACCAGGAATTCGCGCCCTACAACAAGCAGTAGAAGGGGAAAATATAATTGTCGCACCCAACCAACAATATTCTGGTTGCGGGCATCAAGTAACTACCCATCGAGGTCTGAAATTAGAAACCAGGGCAAAAGGAGAATATGCCCTCGACGGTACTCCTGCTGACTGCACTCGCATGGCGATCTCCCACATAGCACCTAGCACTAAATTAGTCCTTTCAGGAATTAATGCAGGGGGAAATTTAGGCACTGATGTTTATATTTCTGGTACGGTAGCAGCAGTTAGAGAAGCAGCCATTCATGGTATTCCTGGTATAGCCATTTCCCACTGGATAAAAAAGCCCCTCATCATAGATTGGGAACTAGCTACCAATTGGACGAAAAAAATACTCCAAGACTTACAAGGTCGTCCTATGCCTCCAGGAAGCTTTTGGAATGTCAATTTACCCCATCTCGAACCAAATAAACCAGAACCTAAAATTATTCATTGCCCGCCTAGTATCGACCCTTTACCAGTGGATTTTCGTCAAGAAGGAGATACTTACTACTATCAAGGAAAATATAGCGATCGCGATCGCACTTCTGGAACGGATGTCGATATTTGTTTCGGCGGTAATATTGCCGTTAGTTTAATTAAACTATAATGCTTTTGATTAATGCTTCGCGGACTGCGGGGGGTAGTTGGCGCATGATTTTGCCTTTTTCGCGGTCTACTCCCACCAAGACGACTTTGCCCGTGACAAATAATTCTTGGCGATCGTAAGATTGAATTTCATAGTCCCAGTTAATACGGACTCCTTTGGTTTCTATTAAGCGAGTTTTAACTATGGCAGACATTCCCAAGCGCACGGGCAAATGATAGCGTACGGAAAGGTCTACTACGGGTAAGTCACAACCCAAAGCTACTAGATCGGCAAATTCAATACCCACCGAACGCAAATATTCTACTCTGGCTTCTTCCATCCAGGTTAAATAAGTGCCATGCCAGACAATTCCTGCATAATCTGTATGATGGGGTTGGGCTTTAACTGGGTATTCAAACCAATTTTGATTTTGAGCTTGTAAGCTGCGATCTGATTCTATGGCTGAGGTTGGTAACTTGGGTAATTGGGGAGATGGCTGGAATTTATCGGTCAATTTAATCAAACTCCTGAATATCTTCTATGTTTAATAGTATTTTGTAATAGTTTTAGATCTACTTCGTACTTTAGATTTATTTGATTTACGATTGGAGAAAGTTTAATCTTATTTCAATGTTACGATTTGGAAAGTGAATTTTTTCCTCAATATTTTTTGATTATTTACCAGCCATAAGCAACAACCATCGAAGTCAAGATCGAGCTTGGGAATTTGTCTTCGTAATTTTGACAGCCGAAATGAAGCTCGATATCTGCAATTTGGGTTTAAAGAACTGCTAATTTATAACTATGATCGATCTCCGCTTTATCTTTATATATCTTGCTTTATTTAGTTTTGGCTTAGATTCTAATAGTTTGGCTGTAGAAGTTTCTCCTCAAGACAATTCTCTCCAACTCGATCGCGTCATTAAAATTGCTCAAACCGATAGTCCCAGTTTAAAAGAAAACAATTCAGCCCAACCAGTTGACCAAGCCAGCACCAATTCCCAGAACAAACCCAATAAATGGTTGTCGTTTTTGGGTATTGTGATCTCCTCTGCCATATATTTATCGATTTTATATTTCCTGCTCAAACCAGAAGCAAAATTAGAAGATACAGAAGAATCACCACAACTAGTCGAAGAAGAACCTAACCTTAAAACTATCAAACCGATTAGGGAAGATAATAATTCAGCAGAAGCCAAACCACCAACTGAAGAATTGCCATTTCCCATGATTGGCATGAGTTGGGATGAAGAATTTACCTACCAACCCAGATCCAATTCAGAGTCCTTAAAACCCCAAGAATTAGAAGTACCTAAGAAATCAACCGAACAAGCCGATCCTACAGTAAATTCTGATTTGTTGGGCAAACTAACCATCGTTGCCTCTGAGACTACTGAAATTGATGTTGTTTCTGAGTTGATTAAAGATCTTCGCAATCGTTCGGCAAACCCAGCTGAAAATAAAGAATTGCGACGGAAAGCAATTTGGGAGTTGGGACAGACGAATGATTTTAGAGCGGTAGAACCTCTAGTACAAATTATGCCCGAAGTAGATTCCTTAGAAAAAAATCTAATTTTAGATGCCGTTACACAAATTACCCAGCGTAACTTAGAAACAATCAATCAAGTTTTATTGACTTCTTTGGAAGATGATAATGCTGATATTCGTAAAAATGCCATTCAAGATTTAACTTTTCTGTATCAGTCTGCCTATACGATTACCAATCGTTTATCCACCATGACTTTAGACACCGATCCAGAAGTACAGCAAACTGTTCGGTGGGCATTAGAACAGTTCCAACGATTATCTAGTCCCCTGGTATCGGTTAAATCTCAAGATAATTAACCAAAAAACATAGTTTTAAAAAAACGGTAACTTGCATTCAATCATTACAAACACTAATGTTAAAAATCCTTTTTATCTCTACCTCTGTAGGTTCTCTAGGTTCGGGACAGGGTGGAGGAGTCGAATTAACCGTGCAAAATCTCGCCCAAGAGCTATCTCGTCGGGGACATCAGATCGAAGTGGTCGCTCCACAAGGTTCTTGGTTAAAAGGGGTTAAAGTGATTACTATTCCTGGTAATTTACAAATTCCCGTACAAACTCAAAGCCGTGACGTACCCACTTGTCTGCCCGATAATTCCGTCCTAGCGAATATGTGGGAATATGCCCGTCAAGTGCAAGATCGATACGATCTGCTGGTAAATTTTGCCTTTGATTGGTTGCCTTTTTATCTGACTCCCTTTTTTGAGACTAAAATAGCTCACTTCATCAGTATGGGATCGATGACGGAAGCCAGCGATCGCATTATGGAACAAGTTATCGCTCGCTATCCAGGTACTTTCGGCGTATATACCAAATCTCAAGGAGATACTTTTAGTTTTGGCGATCGCTGTGAAATCTTAAGCAGTGCCATCGATCTAGACCTTTATCAGTTTAATAATGCTCCTGGAGATAGTTTGGCTTGGTTGGGTCGTATCGCCCCTGAAAAAGCCCTAGAAGATGCAGTAGAGGCGGTAAATATAACTAAGACTCCATTAAAGATTTTC
>NZ_JBZNBU010000331.1:0-23545 GCF_058530065.1 Waterburya sp.
GTTTTTTAGAAGATATTGCTATATCTCGCGAATTGCGTAACTTAGCTAGAACACTCAAATCTCAACCTAAAAACATTATTATCATCGCCCCTCAAGTACAAATTCCTGCAGAATTAACTGAAGTCATGACCGTAGTCGATTTTGCTCTCCCTTCCGCACCAGAAATTAAAACCGAAATCGAACGCCTCATCTCAGCAACAGGGCAAAACTTATCTACTCAACTAATAGACGAACTAGTCAGGGCTGCTAGGGGTTTATCTTTAGAAAGAATTAGAAGAGTTTTAACCAGAGCGATCGCCTCTAACGGCAAATTAGAACCAGAAGATGTCGAATTAATCCTCGAAGAAAAACGTCAATCCATTCGTCAAACTCAAATTCTCGACTACTATCCTGCTACAGAACAAATATCCGATATCGGCGGTTTAGACAATCTTAAAAGCTGGTTATTGCGTCGTGGCGGAGCATTTAGCGATCGTGCCAGGGCGTATGGTTTACCCAACCCCAGAGGATTGTTATTGGTAGGAATACAGGGTACTGGTAAATCTCTCACAGCCAAAGCGATCGCCCATCACTGGCATTTACCCTTATTGCGTTTGGATGTGGGGCGTTTGTTTGCAGGTTTAGTAGGAGAATCAGAATCTCGCACCCGTCAAACCATCGAACTAGCCGAAGCTCTTGCCCCCTGTATCTTGTGGATTGATGAAATTGATAAAGGTTTTGCAGGATTAGACGGCAAAGGAGACTCTGGTACTACTAGTCGAGTATTCGGTACATTTATCACTTGGTTGGCAGAAAAGAAAACTCCTGTTTTTGTAGTTGCCACTGCTAACAATATTCGCGCTCTCCCTCCAGAAATGTTACGCAAAGGAAGATTTGATGAAATCTTTTTTGTCGGCTTGCCCAATCAAACTGAGAGACAAGCAATTTTTGAAGTACACCTAGCTAAATTGCGCCCCCATAATCTGGGCAATTATGATGTCAAGCGGTTAGCATATGAGACACCAGAATTCTCTGGGGCAGAAATCGAACAGACAATTATTGAAGCAATGCACATTGGCTTTAGTCAAAATCGTGATTTTACTACCGACGACATCTTAGAGGCTGCCAGTCAAATAGTTCCTTTGGCAAAAACCGCTCAAGAGCAAATAGAATTTTTACAACAATGGGTAGCAGCAGGAAAAGCTCGTTTGGCTTCTAAAAATAACGATTTAGGCGATCGAGTGCGGGGTAGTTTTAACTGATTTGCGATCGATTTAAACCGATCGATTAGCCAACAAAACGATCTATTTTCGCTGTTTAAGAAAACACAACACAGATGACTAAATCTATTATTCTTCAACGTCTTTCCTCTACGGCTCAATTTATCTTGGGCTTTATTATTGGCATTGCTCTAATAGTAGGAGTTACGGGTAGCATGGTGTTTGTCTACTACAAAAAAATGTCAGTATCACCTAAAAAACCCGATTTTCCTACCCCTTCAGTCGAATCTACTGTTGATAGCACTACAGAATCGGCAACAGAGATCGAGCCATTAGAGTCAAATACTACAATGGAAGGAGAAGAGCTAGCAGTCATTCCAGAAGAACCAGAACCAGAACCAGAACCAGAACCAGAATTACCAATCAATGCCTATTATGCCAAAGTTACTTGGCCTCAAGGTTTGATTTTAAGAGCCGAACCTAGTTTGAATGCTGGCAGAGTTGGAGGAATTGAGTTTGATCGCACCATTATTATTTTAGAAGACACTGGCGATGGAAAATGGCAACGGGTTCGACTCCCTTGGAGTCAGCAAGAAGGATGGGTTAAGGGAGGTAATACTCAGCGAACTTCTTATTAAGTAGCCATTGAGACTGTTGGTCATTGCTCCTAAAAATATCCCAACTGTAAAAAAATATCCTTGTCAGATTGATACATAGTCATGTATCATTAGTGATTGTGGTTAAAACTGGCAAATCTCACATATAGATATACCAATCTAAATCATCCCCCTTAGTCAGAAAGATAGATTCTCAAGACTAGACAAGGGAGTTTTTACAAGGATAAAAACAAACTTGTTATGGGGTAAGTGAGAATATTATTAGGATTTGCTTCCTCCTCCTATGGATACTGAAGAATTAATTTCTTTAAGTCTTTGAGGGTCAAGGTAACTGTACGTAGAGACAGCTAAAACTGAATCTAATCGTAAATCTTAGAAAAAAAATATATATTTGCTGCTTTGCATCTTGTAAATAGCGGTTTAACCAAAATTCGATTGTAGATTGCTGCGATCGCAACTTGGTGCGAGCTTATGCAAGATGGTTGTTTTTTGTCAGTCAGCAGGCGAATCACTCAACCCAAGTTACTGTAAGTTTAAAGTTACAGGCATATTAGTCAAACAACTAACAGCTAACAACTAATAACTAACAGCGGTAAAAGGTTTATTGTGTTGCAATTATAGAGGAGCTAAAACTCGTGTCTGTCGGCATTCTTGGCACTAAATTAGGCATGACCCAAGTTTTCGACAAAGAAACAGGAAACGCGATTCCTGTAACTGTCGTACAAGCTGGGCCTTGTGTCGTAACTCAAATCAAAACTAAAGAAACAGACGGCTATAGTTCGATCCAAATTGGCTATGGCGAAGTTAAAGAAAAAGCTTTATCCAAGCCCGAACTAGGTCATCTTAGCAAAGCAGGGGCTAGTCCTTTGCGCCATCTAAAGGAATATCGTACTGAAGACACAGCAGGTTACGAATTAGGTTCTACCCTAGATATCTCGGCAATCTTCAATATCGAAACTACTGTAGATATTAGTGGCAAAACAATGGGTCGCGGTTTTGCAGGCTACCAAAAAAGACATAACTTTAAACGCGGTTTGATGAGTCACGGTTCTAAAAACCACCGTGCCCCTGGTTCTACTGGTGCTGGTACTACCCCTGGTCGTACTTATCCTGGAAAGAAAATGGCTGGGCGTTATGGTGGCAAGCAAGTCACTACTCGTAAGCTCAAAGTTGTCAAAATTGATGCCGAACAAAACTTGTTGCTCATCAAGGGTGCAGTTCCAGGCAAGCCTGGTTCTTTGCTCAGTATTTCTCCTAGCAACATTGTTGGCAAGTAACAGCTTGTTATTTAGAAACAATAATAGATAGATAACAAATAACTATGGTTAATTGTGTAGTCAAAAATTGGCAGGGGGAAGATGCTGGCGAGGCAACCCTGGAATTAAAAGTAGCCAAAGAAGAGAATGCGGAACACATCGTTCACAGGGCATTAGTTCGCCAACTAAATAATGCCCGTCAAGGTACTGCTTCTACCAAAACTCGCTCCGAAGTTCGGGGTGGTGGACGCAAACCCTGGAGACAAAAAGGAACGGGACGCGCTCGTGCAGGTTCGATTCGTTCTCCCCTATGGCGAGGTGGTGGTGTAATCTTCGGGCCAAAACCCAGAGACTACAGCACTAAAATGAATCGCCAAGAAAGACGTTTGGCATTAAGAACAGCTTTTATAGCTCGCGTTGAAGATATGATTGTGGTAGAAAACTTCGGTGCGGAACTAGAACGTCCCAAAACTAAAGAAGTTATTGCAGCTTTAGGACGTTGGGGCATTGGTGCTGATGAGAAAGTATTAATGATCCTCAAAGATGTTTCTGACAACGTTAACTTGTCCGTTCGCAACATTGCCAAAGTCAAGTTAATCAAGTCTACTAACCTCAACGTAGCTGACATTCTTCACGCTAACAAGATTGTCGTCTCTAAAGAAGCTTTAGCAGATATTCAGGAGGTTTACGGTGACGGTTAAAAATACGACTAAATATGGAGAGAGAGAATTAGCAGACTTAATTCTCAAGCCCATCATTACTGAGAAAGGCACGATCCAAATGGAGCTTAACAAATACGTTTTTGACGTACTGCCTAAAGCTACCAAGCCCGATATCAAAGCAGCAATTGAAAGCCTATTTGATGTCACCGTGGTCAAAGTTAATACTTTGACTTTACCCCGCAAAAAACGTCGCGTCGGTAGATTTATCGGTTACAAAGCTCAATACAAACGAGCAATTGTAACCCTCAAAGAAGGGGACACTATTACTCTATTCCCTGACGTATAACCAACTCGCACTCGAAAAAGCTAGAAAAAGCAAATTATGGGTACTCGTTCATTTAGACCATACACTCCAGGGACTCGCCAAGCGGTAGTTCCCGATTTTTCGGAAATAACTAAAAGTAAACCCGAAAAGTCTTTAACCAAATACAATCACCGTAAAAAAGGTCGCAACAACCGAGGTGTGATTACCAGTCGTCGTCGCGGTGGCGGACACAAACGTCTTTACCGCATCATTGATTTTCGTCGCGACAAGCGTAACATGACCGCAGAAGTAGTTGCGATCGAATACGATCCCAACCGCAACGCTCGTATTGCTCTAGTGCAATATGAAGATGGCGAAAAACGCTATATTTTAGCAGCTGTTGGCATGAAAGTCGGCACGCAAATTATTGCGAGTCCCGACGCTCCTATTGAAGTAGGAAATGCTTTACCCCTGAGTAAAATGCCTTTGGGTGAAACTATTCACAATATCGAATTGGTAGCTGGTCGTGGCGGACAAATCGTCCGCGCTGCTGGTGCTGCAGCCAAGGTGATGGCAAAAGAAGGGGACTATGTAACAGTGGGTCTTCCTTCCAAAGAAGTACGCATGATCCGCAAAGAATGCTACGCCACTATCGGACAGGTTGGTAACGTCGAATATCGCAACTTGAAACTTGGGAAGGCAGGTAAGATGCGCCATAAAGGTAGAAGACCCGAAGTTCGTGGTAGTGCGATGAACCCTTGCGATCACCCTCATGGTGGTGGTGAAGGACGCGCTCCTATCGGTAGAAGTGGTCCTGTTTCTCCTTGGGGTAAACCAGCTTTGGGTAAGAAAACTCGTAAGAAAAATAAACCCAGTAACAAGTTGATTGTCCGTCGTCGTCGTTAATTAATCGTTGATTTAAAAATATGAGTCGTTCTTTAAAGAAAGGGCCTTTTATCGCCGATAGCTTACTTAAAAAAATTGAGAAGCTAAACGCTGACAATAAAAAAGAAGTAATCAAAACTTGGTCGAGATCCTCAACCATTCTGCCCTTGATGGTGGGACATACGATCGCAGTTCACAATGGTCGCCAGCACATTCCCGTGTTTATCAGCGATCAAATGGTGGGACACAAACTAGGAGAATTTGCTCCTACCCGTACTTTTAGGGGTCATGCTAAAAGCGACAAAAAAGGAAGACGCTAGATATCAGATATCACTATGGCTATAGATACTAATAATGAAGTCAAAGCGATCGCCAAATATATTCGTATGTCTCCTTTTAAGGTCAGACGGGTATTAGATCAAATTCGCGGTCGTCAATATCGAGAAGCTTTAATCATTCTTGAATTCATGCCTTACAAAGCTTGCGACCCAATTCTCAAGGCTTTGAGGTCGGCAGTAGCTAACGCAGAACATAACAATGGATTAGATCCTGCAACTTTAGTGGTCAGCCAAGCTTTTGCAGATGGTGGTCCAGTTCTCAAACGTTATCGTCCAAGAGCGCAAGGTAGGGCATATCAAATCCGCAAGCCTACCTGTCACATTACTGTGGCTGTTGCGCCAGAAGTAACCGATTAGAAAATTAATTAATTACTATTACGAGGAAACATTTGTGGGACAGAAGATACACCCAACGGGTTTTCGTTTAGGAATCACCAAAGAACACCAATCTTGTTGGTATGCAGATGCTAAACGCTATCCAGAACTATTACAAGAAGATCGCAAGATCAGAGAATACGTCAACCAAGAATTAAACAACGCTGGCATTTCTCAAGTCAAAATCGAACGCAAAGCCGATCAAATCGACTTGGCGATTCATACTGCTAGACCTGGAGTAGTGGTTGGTCGTGGCGGTTCGGGAATCGAAAAACTCCGCAACGAACTACAAGCAAAAGTAGGCAACGCTCGTCAAATTCGCATTAACGTAATTGAAGTACCCCGCGTCGATGCCGATGCGGCTTTAATTGCTGAATACATTTGCCAACAACTAGAGCGCAGGGTTTCTTTTCGTCGCGTCGTGCGTCAGGCAATTCAAAGAGCGCAAAGAGCGGAAGTTTTGGGGATCAAAATTCAGGTCAGCGGTCGCTTAAACGGAGCAGAAATCGCTCGTACCGAATGGGTCAGGGAAGGTCGAGTTCCCCTACACACCCTCAGAGCCGATATTGATTATTCTTATCGTACCGCTTTAACTATCTACGGAATTCTAGGAGTCAAAGTTTGGGTATTTAAAGGAGAAATTATCCCAGGACAGGAAGAAGCACCCGCACCCAGCCAAGCACCTCGCCGCCAACGTCGCCGTCAAAAATTTGACGACCGCTCTGAGTAATTATAAACAATACTTATTTAGCAAAATACTAAGATTATGCTTAGTCCCAGAAGAACCAAATATCGCAAACAACATCGCGGTCGTATGAGAGGTATGGCTTATCGTGGCAATACCCTAAACTTCGGCGACTACGCCCTCCAAGCTACCGAACCTTCTTGGATTACATCCCGTCAAATCGAGGCCGCCCGTCGAGCGATGACTCGTTATGTCAAACGGGGAGGTAAAATTTGGATTCGTATATTTCCCGATAAACCCGTTACCATGCGTCCAGCGGAAACTCGTATGGGTTCTGGTAAAGGTTCTCCCGAATTTTGGGTAGCAGTAGTTAAGCCAGGTAGAATCATGTTTGAAATGGCTGGTGTTGCCGAACCTGTAGCCAAAGAAGCGATGCGATTGGCAGCCCAAAAGCTACCAATTAAAACTAAATTTATCACTCGCAATGAGGATTACAAGTAATGGCTTTACCTAAAGTAGAAGATGCCAGAAAACTAAGCGATGAAGAACTGGCAGCAGAAATCTTGACAGTAAAAAGAGAGTTGTTTCAGCTAAGACTAGAGCAAGCTACTCGCCGTCTAGAAAAACCCCATCTGTTCAAACACGCCAAACATCGCTTGGCACAACTATTAACCGTAGAACGCGAGCGCGAAATCGCTGCTGCAAAAGGAGAATAGAATATGGCAGTAAAAGAAAGAGTTGGAGAAGTGGTCAGCGACAAAATGGATAAAACCGTTGTTGTAGCGATTGAAAACCGTTCTCCCCACCCTAAATACGGCAAAATTGTCGTCAGAACCAAGAAATATAAGGCACACGACGAGGAAAACCAATGTAAAATTGGCGATCGCGTGCGGATTAAAGAAACTCGTCCCCTCAGTAAAACCAAACGCTGGACGGTCGAGGAAATTATTGAATCCAGAAAATCCTAACTCAAGCTCAAATTCAATTTTCCCGATCGAGAGTAAACTAATGATTCAACAACAAACCTATCTAAATGTCGCTGACAACAGTGGCGCGCGCAAGCTGATGTGTTTGCGCGTCATCGGCAAAGGGAACTGTCCCTATGCTTTTATTGGTGATGTCGTAGTGGCAGTAGTAAAAGACGCTCTTCCCAATATGGGCGTGAAAAAATCCGAAGTAGTCAAAGCGGTAATCGTTCGTACCAAGCAATCGGTAAGTCGTCCTAGTGGTATGAGCATTCGTTTTGACGATAACGCTGCGGTAATTATCAACGATCAAGGTAGCCCTAGAGGTACTCGTGTCTTTGGTCCCGTAGCACGAGAATTGAGAGAGAAAAATTTCACCAAGATCGTCTCTTTAGCTCCAGAGGTAATCTAAATGGCAAAAACGAACAAAGCACCTACCCGCTATAAAATGCACGTAAAAAAGGGAGATACCATCCAGGTAATCTCTGGACGCGACAAGGGTAAAATCGGCGAAATTACCAGAGTAATTCCCAAAACCAGCCAAGTGGTCGTTGAGGGAGTTAACGTCCGCACCAAGCACGTTAAACCACAGCAGGAAGGAGAATCTGGTCAAATTGTGACTTTTGAAGCTCCCATCCATAGCTCTAACGTGATGCTCTACTCCACCAAAGAAAATACCGCCAGTCGCGTGGGTTATACCTTTACTGAAGATGGTCGTAAAGTGCGAATGCTCAAAAAAACAGGCGAAATTATCGACTAGCCCTTTTCATTTAACATTCATCATTGAACATTAAACAGTTAATTATTGGTAACTAAATAATTTTTGTCTTAGTGGGATTTGATAAATGCTTAATGATAACTGTTAAATATATATCTTCCTGACCAAGCCCAGGAATAAATTAATCACTATGCCCAAACCACTCAAAAACCGATATCTAGAAGATATTGTTCCTAAACTAACCGAACAATTCAACTTTACCAACGTTCACCAAGTTCCTAGAGTAGTCAAAATTGTGGTTAACAGAGGTTTAGGGGAAGCATCTCAAAATGCTAAAGCCCTAGAATCTTCTATTAACGAATTGATGGTAATTACAGGACAAAAACCTGTAGTTACTAGAGCTAAAAAAGCGATTGCAGGTTTTAAAATCCGTCAAGGAATGCCCGTTGGTGTCATGGTGACTCTTAGAGGCGAGAAAATGTATGCTTTTCTCGAAAGACTAATCGCCCTAGCACTGCCTCGCATTCGCGACTTTCGCGGTATCAGTCCTAAAAGTTTTGACGGTCGTGGCAACTATAGTCTAGGGGTTCGCGAACAGCTAATGTTCCCCGAAATCGATTACGATAGCATCGATCAAATTAGAGGGATGGATATTTCCATCGTTACTTCTGCAGCTAATGACGAAGAAGGACGCGCTCTTCTCAAAGAAATGGGAATGCCTTTTCGCGACAACTAACATCCTTAGTATCTAACAATAAAAAATAGGAAATAATGGCAGCAACCGATACTATTTCAGATATGCTGACCCGCATCCGTAATGCCTGTATGGTCAAGCATCAAACTACCCAAGTCCCCTCCACTCGCATGACAAGAGCGATCGCTCAAGTGTTACAAAGTGAAGGTTTTATTGAGGGTTTTGAAGAAACTGGGGAAGCACCCAAAAAAATTATTGTAATTTCCCTCAAATACAAAGGTAGAAATCGACAACCAATCATTAGTACTCTCAAAAGAGTCAGCAAGCCAGGTTTGCGAGTTTATTCTCGTAAAAAAGATATTCCTCGCGTCCTCGGTGGTATTGGTATTGCGATCGTTTCCACTTCTCGTGGAGTAATGACAGATAGAGAAGCTCGCAGTCAAGGAGTTGGCGGCGAAATCCTCTGCTACGTTTGGTAATTAAACAGGAGGACTGATAAATGTCTCGTATTGGCAAATTGCCTATCCCAATTCCTGACAAAGTAACCGCGCAAATCTCAGGACAACACATCACCGTCAAAGGGCCAAAGGGGACTCTCGAACGAGAAATTCCCCAGCCCATTGAAGTCAAACAGGAAGGAAATACTATCATAGTCACTCCTACTGATAGTTCTCGTATTGGTCGCCAGCGTCACGGTCTTTGCCGCACTTTGGTAGCTAACATGGTAGATGGAGTCTCTCAAGGATTTCAAAAGCGTTTGTTAATTCAAGGGGTGGGTTATAGAGCGCAAGCCCAAGGAAAAAAATTAACTCTCAACGTTGGCTATAGTAAGCCCGTTGAAATGGAAATGCCCGATGGTATCGACGTAGCCGTAGAAAATAGAAACGTTGAAGTCGTTGTTAGTGGCATTGATAAAGAAGTAGTGGGTAATGTAGCTGCCAAAATCAGAGCAGTTAGACCTCCCGAACCTTATAAAGGAAAAGGAATTCGCTACTCCGATGAGTATGTAAGACGCAAAGCTGGTAAGACAGGTAAGTAAAGATCATGAAGCTTTCACGCAAAGAATCGGTAAAACGCCGTCATCGACGGGTACGCAAAAAAGTCAGCGGTACTCCCGAACGTCCTCGTTTGTGCGTTTTTCGTTCCAACAATCATATTTATGCCCAAGTTATTGATGATGTGGCACAGCACACTCTAGCAGCAGCATCAGACTTCAATGTAGAAAAAATCAGTTCTGGAGCTACTTGCGAAGCATCTGCTGCCGTTGGTAAGTTAATCGCAGAAAGAGCTAAAGCAAAAGGAATCGAAAAAGTAGTTTTTGATCGCGGTGGTAATCTTTATCACGGTCGAGTTAAAGCTTTGGCAGATGCAGCTCGCGAAGCTGGCTTAGACTTTTAAATTAAAACTCAAAAATAATAACTATGGCTAATAAATCTAACAAGTCGCGCAAAAAAAGTCGCGCTAAAGATAAAGATTCAGCTTGGCAAGAGCGAGTAGTACAAATTCGCCGAGTCAGCAAAGTAGTTAAGGGCGGTAAAAAACTAAGTTTCCGCGCCATTGTCGTTGTCGGTAACGAAAAAGGACAAGTTGGTGTTGGTGTGGGAAAAGCTGCTGATGTAATCGGTGCGGTACGCAAAGGCGTTGCTGATGCCAAAAAACAATTGGTGGAAGTATCTCTAACTAAAGCCAACTCAATAGTTCACGTAACTAACGGCGTTGCTGGTGGTGCAAAAGTATTTATGCGACCTGCTGCCCCTGGTACTGGGGTAATTGCAGGTGGTGCGGTACGTACTGTACTCGAACTTGCTGGAGTTAAAAATATTTTAGCCAAGCAGCTAGGTTCTAATAGCCCTTTAAATAATGCTAGAGCCGCAATCGATGCTTTAGAAAGTTTACGTACCTTTGCTGAAGTAGCACGAGAAAGAGATATTCCTCTAGAACAACTATACGCCTAGAACATTAAACAACAATGAAACTAGAAAATCTTAGCCCTAAAGAGGGGTCAAAAAGACGCAGACGTAGAGTTGGTCGTGGCATCGCAGCAGGTCAAGGAGCTAGCTGTGGTTTTGGTATGCGCGGTCAAAAGTCTCGTTCTGGTACGGGAACTAAAGCGGGTTTTGAAGGGGGGCAAATGCCTCTTTACCGTCGAGTTCCTAAGCTCAAACATTTTACTTTAATCAATCAAAAGCAATACACCGTTATTAATATTGAGGCTCTCAAAGATTTACCTGCTAATACAGAAGTAACTTTAGCTTCTTTAATGGAAAACGGTATTGTTACCAGCAACGATGGTTCGTTGAAAATTTTGGGTAATGGAGAAATTAACGTAGCACTAAATATTAAAGCAGCCGCTTTCACTAAAAGTGCTAAAGAAAAAATTGAAGCAGCAGGTGGTAGTTGCGAAGTTGTTGCGAAATAGGGAAACAACGGGATTGGTATATCATAAGTAACGAAGGTATAAGATTAAGTTTATATAAGATTCCTTCGTAAATAACTTATTTAATACCAAGTATATAAAGAGGTAAACCTGCATGGTTAGAGAAAAAACTCCATCAGCACAGGAGACTTTTTTACAAATGGCTCAAGCAGCAGGTCTTAGAGGCAGACTGCTTGTTACCATTGGTCTTCTAGTATTGGTCAGACTGGGGGTATTTATCCCAGTACCAGGTATAGATCGCGAGGTCTTTGGCAATTTTATTAGTAATTCTGGAAACGCTTCCATTGTAGGATTTTTAGATATTTTTACTGGTGGTGGTATTTCTGCCCTCGGTATTTTTGCTTTGGGCATTTTGCCTTTCATTAACGCTTCGATCATTATGCAGTTGTTAGCAACTGCGATCCCTAGTTTGGAGGATCTACAAAAAAATGAGGGCGAAGCAGGTAGGCGCAAAATTTCTCAGATAACTCGTTATGTAGCCTTGGGTGGTGCGATTATTCAAAGTTTTGGGATCACCCTTGGGCTATTAGTTAACAACGGCATCATCGAACGAAGTATTTTTCCCATTGGAGAAACAGTACTGGCTTTAACGGCTGGTTCGATGTTCGTCATGTGGATTTCCGAGCTAATTACCGAAAAAGGCATTGGTAATGGTGCTTCCTTGTTGATTTTTGTCAATATCGTGGCAGTATTACCCAGAACTCTGGGCAACACCGTTACCTACGCTCAAAGTGGTGGTCGCGAAGCAATTGCACAAGTAATTATCTTGTTGCTGGTCTTTTTGACCATGATTGTGGGTATTGTCTTTATTCAAGAAGGTACTCGTCGCATTCCGATTATCTCTGCTCGTCGTCAGGTGGGTAGAAGAGTGTATCGCGAAAGAAGCAATTATCTGCCCTTGAGATTGAATCAGGGTGGGGTAATGCCAATTATTTTTGCTTCTTCGGTTTTATTTCTGCCAGCACAATTAATCGGTTTTTTACCTGGTAATAGTGCAGTTCAAAATGTATTTAACCAGATTGCTACTGCAATTCAACCAGGAAGATGGGCTTATGTTGTTGTTTACTTAGTTCTAATTCTATTTTTTAGCTACTTTTACGCATCTTTGATTGTTAACCCCGTAGATATGTCCCAAAACTTAAAAAAAATGGGCGCGTCTATCCCTGGTATTCGACCTGGAAAAGCTACCAGTGCTTACTTAGAGAAAGTTCTTAACCGTCTGACTCTTTTGGGTGCAATTTTCTTGGGTTTGGTAGCTACCGTTCCAACTTTGGTAGAAAGTGCTATTCCCGCAGGTACTACGGTATTTAGCGGTTTTGGAGCGACGTCTTTACTAATTTTAGTTGGTGTGGCTATTGATACGGCAAAACAAATTCAAACCTACGTAATTTCTCAACGCTATGAAGGCATGGTTAAACAGTAAGACTGAATAATCAATACAGCGAACCCATAATTTAATTGTCCACAATTGATTTGGGTTTGCTAGTTCAAAACTAAATTTTAATAAGTTGATATGGCGAAGCGACTAATATTCCTTGGTCCTCCTGGTGCGGGCAAAGGAACTCAAGCACAAGTGCTATCAGAAAGTCATCAAATTCCTCATGTTTCTACAGGAGATATTTTAAGAGCGGCTGTAGCCCAGCAAACTGATTTAGGCAAACAAGCTCAAGACTATATGAATCAAGGGGAATTAGTCCCTGATTCTTTAATTCTCGGTTTAATCCAAGACCGTTTGTCTTATGAGGACACTGCTAATGGTTGGATATTAGACGGTTTTCCTAGAAACGTCAATCAAGCAGCTTTTTTAGAAGAGTTGCTAGAAAAGTTAGATCAAAGCGCAGATTGCGTATTAAATCTAGAAGTACCCGATGAAGTTTTGGTGGAAAGGCTATTAGCCAGAAAGCGTAAAGACGATAATGAAGAAACTATTCGCCGTCGTCTTGAAATTTATCACCAGGACACAGTACCTGTAATAAATTTTTATAAAGAGAAAGAGACTCTTAAAATCATCAATGGAGATCGGATGATGGAAGAAGTGACTCAGTCCCTAAATGAAGCGATTTCTTCGTAATTTATAATTTGCACTACTCAAATGAATGAATTCTGGCGAGTATAGCAAAAAAAGGTAAGATTGAAAATGCTTTATCGGCAATTTACACCATAAATCAAAGTAGAGATAATTTGCCACTAACTATTCAGCATGAAATAAGGGAAGGAGACAAACATTGGCTAAACAAGATTTAATTGAAATGGAAGGGACAGTTACAGAATCCCTTCCTAATGCTATGTTTCGCGTCGATCTAGATAATGGCTTTAACGTTTTAGCTCATATTTCGGGAAAGATTCGACGTAATTACATCAAAATCCTACCAGGTGATCGAGTCAAAGTGGAATTAACGCCCTATGACTTAACTAAAGGAAGGATAACCTATCGTCTCAAAAATAAATAAGAGTTTATTTCCAAGGCGAACGACCTAGTTTGACGTACAAACTAATTTATAGATATAATAATAGGCTTGCAGTGCGGCCAGGATAAGGCATGAAAGTTAGACCATCAGTTAAAAAAATGTGTGAAAAATGCCGTGTAATTAAAAGACGCGGACGAGTAATGGTTATTTGTAGTAGTAACCCCAAGCATAAACAACGCCAAGGATAATTGTCTAGTACTTGGCAATTGATTTTAAGTATAGTCACTCGACTAATAGCAGACAGAATTATAGAAGTAAAAAGGGAGTAAATAAAGTGGCACGGATTTCTGGGGTAGATCTTCCTCGTGATAAGCGTGTAGAAATTGCACTGACTTACATTTTTGGAGTGGGTTTGGCGCGAGCGCAAAAAGCAATTGCTGAAACTGGAGTTAATCCAGATACCAGAGTGCGAGACTTATCGGACGAAGATGTTACTAAACTAAGAGCCTATATTGAAGACAACTATCAAGTCGAAGGGGATTTGAGACGTTGGGAAGCAATGAATATTAAGCGTTTGGCGGACATTGGCTGTTATCGAGGTCGTCGTCATCGTATGGGCTTACCTTTAAGGGGTCAAAGAACTCGCACTAATGCTCGAACCAGAAGAGGTAGAAGGCTAACTGTAGCTGGTAAGAAAAAAGCTCCTGGTAAGAAGTAATTAGTTTCCACCATACAAGTTCAAATAAATTACAGAGTAATTAATATGGCGCAACCAAAAAGAAGAAGCGGCGCAAAAAAGAATAAAAAAAATGTTCCCAATGGCGTAGCTCACATTCAGTCAACATTTAACAATACGATTGTTACTATTTCCGATACCAGAGGCGATGTGATTTCTTGGTCTTCAGCAGGAGCTAGCGGATTTAAAGGAGCTAAAAAAGGTACTCCCTTTGCCGCTCAAACTGCAGCAGATAGTGCGGGAAGAAGAGCGATGGATCAAGGAATGCGTCAAATAGAAGTTATGGTCAGCGGTCCTGGTGCGGGCAGGGAAACCGCAATTAGGGCTTTGCAAGGGGCGGGACTAGAGATCACTCTAATTCGCGATGTCACTCCCATTCCTCATAATGGCTGTCGTCCCCCCAAGCGACGTAGAGTTTAATTTTAGTTAGCAATTATTATAGTTGCGACTGGATAGAACAATTATATTATCTTGATTTACCAAATCCCTTGTCGAATAGGAGAGAAACGAGCCTGTGGCACAATTTCAAATTGAGTGCGTAGAATCTAAAACCTTAAAAAATCAACATCAATACAGTAAGTTCGTACTAGAGCCTTTGGATAGAGGACAAGGTATAACTTTAGGTAATGCTCTCAGAAGAGTTTTATTGTCAAACTTAGAAGGAGCTGCCATTACTGCCATTAGGATTGGTGGAGGAATGGCAAAGGGTGAGAATAAGCAAGAACATCGTTTTGGTTTTGCAACTCATGAATTTGCTACGATTGAAGGAGTTAGAGAGGACGTTCTAGAGATTATTCTCAACATGAAGGAGATTGTCCTCAAAAGTCACAGTAATCAGCCTGAAATAGGACGTTTACAAGTAACTGGAAAGCCTGGGAAGGTGACCGTCACAGCAGAGGATTTTAAACTACCTGAAGGAATAGAAGTAGTTGATTCTAGTCAGTATGTAGCTACTCTTGCTGAAGGCACTAGCTTAGAAATGGAATTTCGAGTAGAAAAAGGTAAAGGCTATCGAGCGGTAGAAAGAGGAAAAGAAGAAGGAAGTTCTCTGGATTTTCTGCAAATTGATGCTGTATTTATGCCTGTTAATAAGGTAAACTACAGCGTTGAGGATGCTCGGGTTGATGGTTCGGGCATTCGCGAACGTTTGATTATGGAAATTTGGACAAATGGTAGTGTCAAGCCAGAAGAAGCACTATCCCAGGCAGCAGGTATTGTTGTTGACCTGTTTAATCCACTCCAAGATCTAACTTTAGATGAAAAAATCGATGATTTCCAAGAGGATGAAGATCCTACTAGCCAAATTCCCATCGAAGAATTACAGTTGTCAGTAAGAGCTTACAATTGTTTGAAACGCGCCCAAATTAATTCGGTATCAGATTTACTTGATTATACACAAGAGGATTTGTTGGAAATTAAGAATTTTGGGCAAAAATCTGCAGATGAGGTAATTGAGGCTTTAAAACAACGCTTGGAAATAACCTTACCCCAAGAAAAATCTAGTAAGTAAATATCAAACAACAAAACGAGAATCATGCGACATCGATGTAAAGTAGCGAGGCTGGGATTACCAGCAGACCAAAGGAAGGCTTTAATGCGTTCCTTGGCGACTGAAATTATTCGTCACGGTCAAATTAAAACTACTCTGATTCGCGCTAAAGCAGTGCGTAGCGAAGTGGACAAAATGATAACCTTGGCTAAAGATGGATCTTTGGCAGCTAGAAGGCAGGCTTTAGGATACATTTACGACAAAGAGCTTGTCAGCGAATTGTTCAAAGCGGTGGGAGAACGTTATGGTAACCGCAAAGGTGGCTATACTCGCATTGTTAGAACCAAACGTCGTCGCGGCGATAATGCCGAGATGGCAATTATTGAGCTAGTATAATCGGGCATTCATGGGAATGGTTGTAGATAGCCCAGTAGAAACCAAACCATCTAATAGAGTAGCTTTAGTTATTCAATATTTAGGGACTAACTTTCATGGCTGGCAAAAGCAACCAGATAAAATTAGCGTTCAGGGCTGTATTGAAAATGCGCTCGCCAGTGTTGTTGGCTACCCGATTAGGGTTTATGGTGCGGGTAGAACGGATTCGGGAGTTCATGCTGCCGCTCAAGTAGCTCATTTTGAGTATTCTGGACCAATACCTCCTCATAAATGGGCGAAAATAATCAATGGAAGACTTCCAGAGAGTATACTGATAAGAGGCTCTGCTGGAGTTTCAGCAGATTGGCACGCTCGTTTTTCGGCTGTTTGGCGACGTTATCGTTACACAATCTATACCGATAAACTTCCTAACATATTTGTCGAACAAACCTGTTGGCACTATTATCGGTCTGTTTTACAAGAGTCTTTAATGCAAGCAGCTTTAATTCCTTTAATAGGAGAGCGGGATTTGTCAGCATTCAAAAGAACTGGATCGGATCGAGCGGACTCTTTAGTAGAAATACAGGCTGCTGAGTGTTATCGTCAAGAAGCGTTTTTGTACTTAGAAATTCAGGCAAATGGTTTTTTGTACGGCATGGTACGTCTGCTAGTAGGAATGCTAGTGGAGGTGGGAACTGGAGCGAGAACGCCTGAAAATTTTACCGAAATTTGGCAAAATCAGCGTCGGGACGAGGTAAAGTATTCAGCCCCTGCTAAGGGATTATGTTTGCTCAGGGTTGGTTATCCTGAATTTCCCTTTGCTAAACAATTGTGGTTTGATACCCAGCCTAATTTTTATTTAGCTCAGTAATTTTCTTATTTAAAATAATCCACAAAATACTATCACCTTAAAAATGAACAAAACTCCTTTACCAACTACAAAAAATCTAGAACAAAAATGGTATGTAATTGATGCAGCAGGGCAACGTTTGGGTCGTCTGGCTACGGAAGTCGCCATGATTTTGCGCGGTAAAAACAAACCCAGTTTTACTCCTAATATGGATACTGGAGACTTTGTAATTGTGGTTAATGCCGATAAAGTTGTTGTAACTGGTAGAAAGAGCGAGCAAAAATTATATCGTCGCCACTCTGGAAGACCAGGAGGAATGAAAGTAGAAACGTTCGCTCAGTTACAAAACAGAATTCCCGAAAGAATTATTGAGAAAGCAGTAAAGGGAATGCTACCTAAAAACGCTATGGGTCGCAAACTCTTTACCAAGCTTAAAGTTTATGCTGGTGCAGATCATCCTCATACCGCTCAAACTCCTGAAATTCTAACTATAAACACTATCCCTGCAAAAAACTAAGACATGGAAGCAACACAAGATAAAGTAGTATACTGGGGTACAGGTCGCCGTAAATCTGCGATCGCCCGCGTACGTCTAGTTCCTGGAGAAGGTAAACTAGTAGTTAATGGTAAAGCTGGAGAAGATTATTTTAATCGCATTCCCAGCTACTTGATGTCTATTAGAGGCCCTCTAGAAACTTTAGGTTTTGAGAATGAATACGACATTCTAGTAAATGCCCACGGTGGCGGTTTGACAGGTCAAGCTGACGCAGTAAAATTAGGAGTTGCTCGAGCTTTATGCAAGCAAGACCCTAACAATCGTCAGCCCTTGAAAACAGAAGGTTTCTTAACTCGCGATCCTCGTTGTAAGGAACGTAAGAAGTATGGTTTGAAGAAAGCGCGCAAAGCCCCTCAATTCTCCAAACGATAAAAATATATTTGATAAATTTTTTGAGAGAAAAATAAAATGCCTAAACCTGATATACACCCCACCTGGTATCCAGATGCTAAAGTCATATGTAACGGTGAAGTTGTCATGACTGTTGGTTCTACTCAACCTGAAATTAATGTTGATGTTTGGTCTGGAAACCATCCTTTCTACACTGGAACGCAGAAGATCATCGATACTGAAGGACGAGTCGATCGCTTTTTACGTAAGTACGGTATGCTCGATTCTTCCACAGACTCCGAAAACTAGCCATCCCGAACAGATTATCTGCCCAGTAGTTAGCTTTAAATGACTGCTGGGTTTGTTGTATTTTTAGTTATTTTTCTGGGTTAACCTACTTTAAGAGGAAAAAACAATGGCAGAAACCTATTTATTAGATAAGTTAAAATCCGTACAACAAACTTTTGAAGAACTAACTCATCGTTTAGCAGATCCCGATATTGCTACCAATCCCGATGAGTTGCAAAAGATTGCCAAAGCCCGTTCTTCTCTGGAAGAGACTGTCAATACCTATAAAGCATGGCAAAACGCTACGGAGGAGTTGGCAGGAGCAAAAGAAATTTTAAAAGAAGCAGTCGATCCTGAGATGAAGGAAATGGCTAGCCTAGAAGCTAGCGAATTGGAAGAAAAAATCGAAGAATTAGAGAAAAAACTTAAGATTTTGCTTCTACCTCGCGATCCTAATGATGATAAAAATATCATGCTAGAAATTCGTGCGGGTACTGGAGGTGACGAAGCTAGTATCTGGGCTGGCGATCTAGTGAGGATGTATTCTCGTTATGCCGAAACTCAAAACTGGCAGGTATTTTTACTTAGTGAATCTGCTGCGGATATGGGAGGCTTTAAGGAAGCTATTCTGGAAGTTAAGGGGGATTCTGTATACAGCAAACTCAAGTTTGAAGCAGGAGTACATCGGGTACAGCGGGTGCCTCAAACAGAAGCAGGAGGAAGAGTTCATACTTCTACTGCTACCGTAGCAATTATGCCTGAAGTTGACGATGTGGAAGTAAAAATAGATCCTAAAGATATCGAACTGAAAACCGCTCGTTCTGGTGGTGCTGGAGGGCAAAACGTCAACAAAGTTGAAACCGCTGTGGATTTAATCCACAAGCCGACAGGAATTCGGATCTTTTGTACGGAAGAGCGATCGCAATTACAAAACCGCGAACGTGCCATGCAAATTTTGCGAGCTAAACTGTATGACATGAAATTAGCCGAACAACAAAAGGAAGTCCGAGGTTTGAGGCAGTCCCAAGTCGGTACGGGGGCGCGTTCTGAAAAGATTCGTACTTATAACTATAAAGACAATCGCATTACCGATCATCGCTTGGGTAAAAACTTTCCTCTAGCTGGTTCTTTGGAAGGGGATATTGAAACCATGATTCAGTCTTGTATATCTCAAGATCAACAGCAAAGATTAGAAGAATTAGCTAATTCCCCTGATACTGCCGAAGCTTTAGGTTAATTTTCATCGTGATGTTTTGCTGAGTTTAAGTAAGTTTAATGAATAATGAGTAATTAAAATTATTTATTATTCTCAGTCAAGTTAAAATAATCTTTTAAAGCGATCGCTTGTAGGTAAATATTGCTATCTTTAGTTAACTTTTTAATAGTATTAGACAGTGTATTAGGATAAACGGCGATCGCCAATTCCTTATTCCAATCTGAACTGACAAACTAGTCAATTAAATACTTCTACAAAATTAACCGCTCCTGGGAATATATTTGATTTTACCCAAGTACTGATGGTGAGGAAATTAATTAGATTAACTATACTGTATCTAAAATAAGGGAAAGTTAAATCTAAAATATCTCTAATGACTGCAAATATTCCGCTTGATAATTCGCTTGAAGTTACAGAACTTACGCCTAATTATAAAATTCCCTCGATTTTAATGGCAATTGCGATCGCTCTAGCTTTTCTTTCGGTCTGGATTGGGGGGATTGTGGCTTTGCTGGGTTTATTTCTGACTATACAAACGGCGTTAATTAGGTTGCAATTTACCGAAGAAGATTTAATTGTCTTGCGCTCTGGCAAAGTATTGCGGAAGTTTCCTTATAGCGAATGGTTGAATTGGGAAATCTTTTGGTCGCCCATTCCTATTTTGTTTTATTTCCGCGAAGTAAACAGTATCCATTTCTTACCAATTATTTTTGACCCAAAAACTCTTGGGGACTGTCTAAACAAATATTACCCCAAACAATAGTTAATTATTAACAATTTTATAGCGACGATCGACGACCAGTGGTAGGGTGGGCATAAAATCATAAAAAGCTTTTGCTGCCTATTGCCTGCTTATCCCCATCGACTCTCAACTATAAACTGTCAATCCTCGGTATTTATTTATGAATGAAATTCCTCCTATTCCCGAATCTGAAAACTCTAACTGGAATTCTTCCGAGTTGGAAGATCCGCAGTTGGATGAATTAGAAAATGAATTAAAAATTAAAGCTACATCAGAACCTGTTGAAGAACCTGAGGATGTGTGGTCTTCGGACAATCAAGAAGATCTAGATATTGTTGACGTTACCCTTGAGCCTTCAGAAGAAGAATTAACCCCAAAGAACGCCTCAAATAGTTCTTTAGATGCTCCCGAAAACAATAACATTGAAGAAATAACTCCTGCAAAAGCCACCTCAGAACAAGAAACAGAAATAATAAATGGAGAAGTAACAGAAAAACAAGAAGATAAATCCACCCAAGAATCAGAATTATTTGTCGATAGTTGGTTGGACGAACCTCAAATGGATGCTGCACCCACGATCTTGACTGAAGTAACTCCTGATGGCATAGGTTCGGGAACAGAATTAGATAGCCTAAAATCAAAAAAAGCAACTCTCCAACAAGAAATAGTAGATCTTCAAGCCCAAAAAGAAACCATACTCCTCGAACAAACAAGAGCCGTGCAAGAAAATATCGCGCAAATGGTCGAAGAAGGGACTAAAGAGCTAAAAGAGCGCAGAACTAACCTACAAATCGAAATTGAGAAGTTAGAACGTCGTAGAGATCGAATTAATAAGGAAATGCGGGCTAATTTTGCTGGTTCTTCCCAGGAATTAGCGGTAAAAGTTCAAGGCTTTAAAGAATATTTAGTGGGTAGTTTGCAAGATTTAGCTCGTGCAGCAGATAAATTAGAACTAGTTAAAGCTGAACCTCCTTACCGAAGAAGTCGAGAACCCCAAAATCGCGTTCGAGATGATTGGGAAACAGGAAGAAGTCAAAACAGAGGAGAAAGAACAGGCAGGGAATCTAGAGTTAGAAGAGAGCGAGATAGCCGAGAAAGCAGAGATCCTAGAAGTAGAAGAGAGGGAAATAGAGGAGAAAGAAATTCCGTACCTCCCATTCCTCAAGGACAATTCTCTGAACCTACTTTTGCCGACCAAGGAAGACGTATTCGCCAGATAATTGATAAATATCGCAATAGTCCCGATTATTATGGCGCGCCTTGGCAACTAAGACGGACTTTTGAACCCATACACGCTAAAAGAGTCCAAGATTGGTTTTTCGTCCAGGGTGGAAGAGGAACAGTCGATAGTATGGGCAGTCGTTTACAAAATATTTTAGTAGCTTCGGCAACAATTTCGATTCTTTATAGTCTGTATGGCGATCGCTGTAGATTTTTAGTTCTCACCGACACTCCCGAAAACTTAGGAGAATGGCGCAGAGGATTGCAAGACTGTTTAGGAATCTCTCGCAGCAATTTTGGTTCAAATCGTGGTGTAACTTTGTTTGATGCCCCAGAAATTGTCGTCCAAAGAGCGGAGCGTCTGATTGAGGAAAAACTATTGCCAGTGATTATAATTGACGAGACAGAAGAATTATTAAATTTATCTGTCTTAAAGTTTCCTTTATGGTTAGCTTTTGCTTCGAGCAACAAACAAGCATCTTCTAATTATTTATATTAGGAAAAGAATTTTGCCTAGGTATTTTTTTTGTTGCAAAAAGCCGTTAAACTGATCCTAAATATTAGTGCAGTAATAAATTATGATTTTAAATTTTCTTGTAGGGGGGCTATTGGTATCAGTTGCTTACCTATTGGGATCGACTCCCACTGGATACGCTGTTGGACTTTATTTAAAGGGAATAGATATTCGGGAACATGGTTCTGGCTCGACAGGTGCAACTAATGTTTTACGCACTGTAGGTAAGTCTGCTGCTTTAGCCGTATTGGCGATCGATTTACTCAAAGGTTCTCTAGCTTTGGCGTTAGTCAATTTAGTTTATTCTTTTGCTCCCAGTGAATTTTTACCCCTTCAGTGGCATCCTTGGTTAATTACGGCAGCAGCCCTAAGTGCAATTATCGGACATAGTAAATCTATTTGGCTTAACTTCACAGGAGGCAAATCCGTTGCAACTACCTTGGGGGTTTTGTTAGTGATGAGTCCTACAGTAGCTTTAGGGACTTTGGCTAGTTTTGGCATAATTCTCGCCATCTCTCGCATTGTTTCCTTAAGTTCTATCTGTGGTGCGATCGCCGTTAATATTCTGATGGTAGCTTTCAATCAGCCTCTGGCATACTCTCTTTTTGCTGCTTTAGCAGGTATTTACGTGGTTTTACGCCACAAAACTAATATCCAGCGTTTACTTGCTGGTATTGAGCCAAAAATCGGTCGGGCATTGTAATATTACCGAGACGATTTTAGGTTGTTGATTTCAACAATAATATATGAGCTTTCAAAAAAAGTTTGAAAAATTCCAGTAAGAGTAATAAATACTTTTACTGGAATTTTTGATTTTAGATCAATTTTATTTAATTAAGCCTACTTATTTGTTGTTTATGTTGGAAGCTTTAATTATTTACAGTCGCTACCCAGAACCAGGGAAAACTAAAACCCGCATGATTCCAGCTTTGGGTGCAGAGGGAGCAGCCCAATTACAAAAGGAAATGAGCGAGCATACTGTTAATCTGGCTCGCCAACTTCAAACAGAGCGCAACATTGCTATTGAGGTGCATTTTGCTGGAGGAAACAAATCATTAATGTCTGATTGGTTAGGAGAAGATTTGACTTATATTCCTCAAGTTGATGGGGATTTAGGCAATAAAATGCTGACTTCTTTTCAAAAAGCTTTTGATCGCCAATATCAAAGAGCAGTCATAATTGGTATTGACTGTCCCGATCTGAGTTTGAATATTTTAAATAATGCCTTTGATGCTTTAGTAAAAAAAACATTAACTATCGGTGTAGCGGAAGACGGAGGTTATTATTTAATCGGTCTAAATAGTATATTTCCTCAGTTATTTGGCAATATTGATTGGGGAACAGATAAAGTTTTGCAACAGACTAAAACAATCGCGCGAAAACTTAATTTAGATGTAGAATATTTAGCTGTTTTATCTGATGTAGATCGTCCCAAAGATTTAGATATCTGGTTAAAATATCAAAAATCTGGTGTTAATAAAGGGCGAAGCCCTAACTCTTAGCTACTAGCTTTTAACCAAATGTTGTGAGAACTCTCAGTCTTTGGCTTCGCCAAGGCTGGGACGGGGCTTATCAATACCTGGGGAAACCCCAGGTAACAGCCCCTCATGAATCACAATTATACAAACATTTTTTGTGTTTATCATCATATGATATAGTGGTAAACATGATAAGAGTAGCACAAA
>NZ_JBZNBU010000332.1:0-3457 GCF_058530065.1 Waterburya sp.
GACTGCTCAAGGTTTTAGTACGGGGCGTTTTCGGTTTGGGTGGTGTTGGAGGAGATTCAGCGATCGCTTTTTGTTGGTGAAGAAAGTTTCTCGTACCGATAACCAACTGCTTGCGTCGGCTAGAACTAAGATTGCTATAGTCGGCAAATTTTTTCGCTAAATCGTGCCATTGTATTTTGTCTGAGGCAGAAATATTTCGTGGCGGTTTGCCCAAACTCAAACAAATAAACTCGCTAAAACGGTATTGATTGCCCATCAAATCTGTGTAGCCTCTTTCGGCTTCTACAGACAATGCTTTTTGCAACCTTATCCAATCTAGCTGTTGTTCGTTCATGGCTATTTTTTAGCTGTTCTCGATTCCTTATCGCTACATTTTAATGCCCCTAGGAATTAATTTCCGAACTGATTTAAGACTGCTATAGTCATATTTTATGTAGCTTTATTTTTAAAATTTATGTTTAGCTTTATTACTCATGTCATTTACGACATGGATGGATTATTACTAGACACAGAGTCTTTAAATGAAAAAGTTAACGGCGAGATCGTCCAACGCTATGGCAAAACCTTTACTAACGAAATTAAAATAGCGATCGCTGGTACGACAGCCATTAACTCTGCTAAAACTATCATCGATCAACTTAGGTTACCTCTTTCCATTGAAGAATTTTTAGCAGCTAGAAACGAACTCCTCTATCCTCTATATGGTTCTGCTAGAACTTTTCCTGGGGCGATCGCATTAATTGAAAAGTTAGCCCAAAACAATATTCATCAAGCGATCGCAACTAGTTCTTCGCGCCAAAATTTCGATTTGAAAACTGTCAATCATCAAGATTGGTTAAAACAGATTAAATTAATTACCTGTGGAGACGATCCAGAAATCTCACAGGGAAAACCCGCCCCCGATATCTTTTTACTAACCGCTAAAAGATTAAACGCCCAGCCCGAAAACTGTCTGGTGTTTGAAGATTCACTATCGGGAATGAAAGCTGCGATCGCAGCAGGTATGTCGGTAGTAGTTATTCCCGATCCTCTCTTCGACAAAAAATTATTTGACCCAGCAGATTTAGTTCTCGATGCGATCGCACAATTCGAGGTTAAGACAATTTTAGGCAAAGCTTAAACGATAAATATTTAATCTTCTTCATCTAATAACTGTTCCTTAGAAGTCTTCAATAGTTGCCATAAATCTTTAATGCGATCGTAAGCTTCTTTGGTGGATATTTTGCCATTAGTTTCTAAAGCGCAAATATAACCAACTTTTTGAGCGAATTCTTGTAAATTAGCGTTAAAAGCTAAATTTTGTGGCGAGAACTCACCCCGATAGCGGGCTTTTGAATGTAAAAATTTGTCTTTCCCACTGTCAGATGGTTGATTCATAATAAATTTGCTCTTAACAACTTTAGATTGCCTTGAAATTAGCGATTTAAAAATTAATCTAGTAAAAAGACTTAATCTACGTTTAATGTACTGATACTAACAAAACATTAAGCTAGGGTAAAAAATGTCTTTCCTCGATTCTAGAAATATTGTTTAATTTTGTTCGACCAATACCATCGGGCAGAAAAATGAGAAAGTAGCTCAATTATGTTCGATCGCAATGGGAGAAAGAAAACGAATTGGTATTTTAACCAGTGGCGGTGACTGTGCGGGTTTAAATGCTGTCATTAGGGCAGTAACTCGTTGTGCAGTTGATGTTTATGGTTGGGAAGTCTTGGGAATTTGCAAAGCCACTCATGGCTTAATGGTACGCCCTCCCGAAGCAATGGCTTTAGACATTACCAAGGTAGATAGTATTTTAACTATGGGAGGAACGATCTTAGGCACTACAAATAAAGGAGATCCTTTTGCTTTTCCTATGTCTGATGGTACTTTAGCAGACCGTTCCTCAGAAATTATTGAAGGATATAAACAGTTAGATCTGGATGCTTTAATCGGCATTGGTGGAGATGGAAGTCTAGCTATTTTAAGAAAATTGGCACAGCAAGGAGGAATCAACTTAGTCGGCATTCCTAAAACCATTGATAACGATGTGGGCATTACGGAAAGATCGATTGGTTTCGATACGGCAGTGAATATTGCTACTGAAGCGATCGATCGCTTGCACTTTACCGCAGCCAGTCACAGTCGAGTGATGATTCTAGAAGTAATGGGTAGAGATGCGGGACATATTGCTCTAAATGCAGGAATTGCTGGAGGGGCAAACATCATTATGATTCCCGAAATTCCCTACACCATTGACAAAATTTGCGACCATATTAAAAAAAGACAAGCCAGAGGACAAGATTATTCCATCGCCGTTGTTTCTGAGGCAGTTTGTACCGAATCGGGGGAGATTTTAGAACAAGGACATTTTGCCGACTGTCGCCTTGGGGGAATCGGTCAATATTTAGCAGAACAAATTACCGCTAGAAGTGGTGCAGAAACTAGAGTGACTGTTTTGGGACATACTCAAAGGGGAGGTATTTCTTCTCCTTTAGATCGAATTCTCGCTTCTGCTTTTGGCGTGGCAGCGGTAAATCTAATTGCTGACGAAAAATACGATCGCATGGTTGCTTGGCAAGATAGACAAGTAATTAACATTCCTATCGCCGAAGCGATTAAAGATTATCGTGCGGTAGATCCTCAAGGTACTTTAGTTAAAACTGCTAAGGGATTGGGGATTTGTTTGGGAATTTAAAGGATTGAATAATGAGTTGATGAGTAATAAGTTTTGACGACTCTCGCCGTTAACTGCAAGCAGTTTAACGGGAGATTCTAACACTCGCGTTATTAGATTTCTGCTTCCTTTCCTCTTATCTAGCCCACTTTGGTTCATTGCCGTTGCCTTTAGTCGATTTAGTCTTAACGCTAAACTTGCCTTTGGGGAGTTTATCTTTTAGCTCTTGGCGGATAAGTTTAGCTGTATCTTTTAAGTTGATAGTCTTCATTGTTTATTACCTAGTTTGATTGTGGTGAGATAAAGCTAGGCAACAGATTAACTATTACTGAAACAAAAAGTTAACAATGGGCTGACTAAAAATATTAATAATAATACCTATGCCAATAGTTATAGTAAGCCATCTTATATTTTCTATGGTGTTATAAACTTTATCCAGCTTTTGTTCTAAGCTATCTACTTTAGTTCCAAGCGCATCTACTTTAGTATCTAAACTATCTATCTTTTCAATCTTAGGAAATACTTGATTAAAACTAGATTCAAGTACTGCCAGCTTTTCAGCGTTCTTTACCAACTGATTTAATATTGCTCCTTCGTATTGCGTCCTTATATCTGGGTTAGTCATTTTGTTTATTTATCCTTATTTAAGCTTTCAATTATTTGAATTAATTGTTGCTGTTGGTTAGCTAGCTGATCTTGTCGGCGATCTAGATTTTTAGTAGTCTCATAGCTTTGAGCTTGAGCGTTAGTAAGGATTGCCATTTTGCCAGTTAGATCTGACATCAATTGATACATGGTATC
>NZ_JBZNBU010000333.1:0-14130 GCF_058530065.1 Waterburya sp.
ACCCCATCGGTAGGAGTATTGTTATTCTCCCCTTCAGCTACCCCATCGGTAGGAGTATTGTTATTCTCCCCTTCAGCTACCCCATCGGTAGGAGTATTGTTATTCTCCCCTTCAGCTACTCCATCGGTAGGAGTATTGTTATTGTCTCCTTCAGCTACCCCATCGGTAGGAGTATTGTTATTTTCCCCTTCAGCTACCCCATCGGTAGGAGTATTGGTATTTTCCCCTTCAGCTACCCCATCGGTAGGAGTATTGTTATTGTCTCCTTCAGCTACTCCATTATCAGAATTTCCACTTTCACCTTCTGAGCTTACACCTTCAATGGTAGTTTCTCCATCAACAGGAGTATTCGGAGTCATTTCTCCTGGATTTGGCATGGTAATGTCCGACATATTGCCAGACTGAGAGCGAACGGGGTAAGTTGCGATCGCCAACCAACTCAAAATCAAAACTATCTTGATGGGTAATTGCAATAATTTTTTCATGTCTTAATATCTTGCTCCAGAAATATAGAATTTATCTACTTTTAAAATGAGAAACTATAGCCAGCACCAACAACAAACCTCGTTCCATCTCCCGCAGTACCAGTGATATCCGTAATCGCTGGTACAATTACCAGGGGTAAATTTCTAGATATAACTAGAGGAACTCCAATAGTTATATCTTGACCAGTCCATTCTGTTACTAAGCCTACTGGTTGGGCTATTTTTAGGGCAATGCTACTAAATACCCCTACAGTTTCATTCCCGTTGTTGATGTCTGTTTCCGAACGAAACTGTCCCCCTCCCAATCCTAGAGTGGTATATAGTTCGCTAAAAGGTTTGGTTCTATCTTTACGTAGTTTAAATCTTTTGGTGGTTACTCCAAATACAGAAGAACCTCCATCTGTTTCTCCCCAGGTAGCTATTCCCTGTACCCCCAATGCAACTGAAAAGTCTTGGGGTAAGCGACGATGTATTTTCAAATTGATTGCCCCATCGCGAAATGGCGCGCTGACATCTACTAAGCTGACTCCAATTTGTGCGCCTACATTTTTTTGAGGATTTCCTAAGCCAAAACCCAAACCAATCACTCCATCAGCATCATCAACAAAACGAGCGCGCTCTTGAAAACCCAAGCCAATACCGAAATTACCCCAAGATGCGCCATAACCAGAAGGGTTAATGATGGTTATACTAGGGGATGCGCGATAGGGCTGCTTGGGGAAAGGGATTCTTAAAGGTATTCTCCTGGGTTCAAATCTTTCTCCTCCTGAAGGTTCGCGACGCAAAGAAGGACTTCCTCTCTCTGATTCTGAAGTTGAAGGTTCGATCGCAACCTTGGTAATATTGGTAATATTTGTTTGTTTCCTATCTGTCCCAGAATATTTCTTAGCTTCAATATTTTTGTCAGCTGCTTGAAACCCCAGGGCTGAATCGCTTCCCCAAAAAAATGAACTACCGATCGCGATCGCGCTACCAATTCGGACGAGGGACTGTTTTTCAAATGGCATTTATTCGTTGAATTATTAAATGATTTTTCTTGTATGTTGAATTCTGCCTGACTAAGTTAATTTTTATGGAAATTTTATGAGAGAGTTTGATGAATTAATTGCGCTTAAATTTAACTCCAGGGATATTTAACCAAAGTATTGACTAAACTTCTTACACAACCCAGGTTTTCTCTTGGTTTAGCTCCAGTTTTTTGACTCCCAAGAAACAATTGTCTGTAAGAAGTTTGCTTGTCGATAATTTCTACCAAGGCCACCATAAAGCCCTGTAGGGTTGTTCGTTATAGCTATAAATTCCTCTAGTTGTTAATGCCATACAATCTATGGGTTTTTTATTACTTAAAACACATTCAGGATTGTAATTGGGGTTTACGCCAAAAAGTTTTTCACTTTCTTGAGAAGCACAAGTTCCATCTTCTTGTTCGACAAGACAAACTAAATTACTGTTACTTTTCTTATCTGTATAGGCTTTGATAAATTTTGCGTCTTGCATATCCAGGGAAGCTTGCAATTTCATAGCTGTTTTTTGGCACACTTGTTGTCCTGATTGTCCTGGTAATAAATATTCGGGATGCCAACTCATCACGGGAGTTAAATTCACTTCTCCTGGAGTGTAAGCATACATAGTTGGGGTATCATCCTGAGTAGCACAGACAAAAAAGCTGTTTGAGGAATCTTGCCTAGAAGTTTCTTCTGCTTGAAGGGGACTGACATTCAAAGCGATCGCGCAACTAATAAACGCCGTATATATCTGTTTTCTTTTCATTGTGGCTACCTGCTGTTTGGATAAAGCTATGTTAAGTATATTTTTAGTAATATTGTAAGTATATTTAATGGGGTCTAAACCACTGTTTGTAATTATTTCACTAAAAATATTGTCACAAGGATGAATTTTTGATGAAGATTATTTTTTCTTACCCCCATATGTTTGCTCGTAACGGTCAGTTTCTTGGTCTTTAGCTTCTAATCACAACATCTATCTAATTGCGATCGCACTTATTAGACCGACATCAATATTAGATAAAGGAAGTAAAGAATTGACGAACGATCCATGAAGTACCCTAATTGGTTAGCCATAGCAGGAATTAGTGCTAGCATTTGTTTTTTTAATGCACCACCATCCGTAGCGAATATTGCTGTTTTTTCAGAGCAATTAGCATTAAATAGAACTAAAACTTATTATGCTTACGGCAAATCTAGGGAATTAGTCGATAGTTGGCAAAAATACGAAAATAATATTTCTTGTTCTACTTCCGCTCGAAATCCCACAGCTATTCACCATCAAATATGGCTTAATCGTGGATTAGCATTGCAATCACAGGGAAAATATCTCGAATCAATAATTTGTCTCGATTATGCTTTATCTGTTAACGATAATCTAGAACAAGCTTGGTATCGTCGGGGAATTGCCTTTAGCTATCTGCAAAAATACCAAGAGGCTGCTTTTTCCTACGAACGGGGAATTGCTCTAGACAGTAGCGAACACACTGCTTGGTATAACTTGGGTAATGCTTACAAACATTTACAAAAATATAATAAGGCGATCGCATCTTACGATCGAGCCCTTGAGATTAAATCGGACTTTCATGTAGCCCATTTTCAAAAGGCAAAAGTCTGGGAAAAAAGAGGTAAATATCAACGAGCAATTGAAGGTTACAAACTAGTTATCTATCTAAATCCCGAAGACAATCGAGCTAGATATGCCCAAGGCAAATTGTTGAGCAAATTAAAACGATACGACGAAGCTATGACCATCTATCAAGAAATCGTTGCTTTACAACCAGAACAGCATTTAGCTTGGTACAACTTGGGTAATATTTACTTAAAACTAAAACAATATCAAGCAGCGATTTCTGCCTACGATCGCGCGATCGCTTTAAAACCCGATTACCATTTAGCCTGGAACAATCGCGGTGCTGCCTTAGAAGCTTTGAAACAAACCAGACAGGCGATCGAGTCTTATAATCGAGCCTTAAAAATTAACCCCGATTACGAAAAAGCTTTGAATAATCGCCGTCGTCTACTACTTTTGGTCAGTCAACATCTCCCTCTGCCATTAAATATAAAGTAAAAAAATTCCTCTGATGAGGAGGTTTGGATCGAAGAATAGGGTAAACTTTAATTGAAAACAATTCCTATCAAACACTTTAGACCAAGGGCAGGAATTTGATCGAGGCTAGTGCAACAAGCAGATATGGAAAATTCAGTAATTCTTCAACTTAAAAACATCACTAAAACCTATCCCAATCCTGCCGATCGCCACCAGAATTTAGTTTTAGATGATGTAAGCTTAACTTTGAATCATGGAGATTTACTGGGTTTATTAGGACCTTCAGGATGTGGCAAAACCACTTTATTGAGAATAATTGCGGGTTTTGAATCGATTTCTCAAGGAATCGTAGAAATAGCAGGAAATGTAGTTTGCACCAATTGCGATTCGATTGCTGCGGAAAAGCGCAATACGGGCATGGTTTTTCAAGATTATGCTTTATTTCCCCATTTAACCGTCGCCGAAAATATTGCTTTTGGTTTAAAGAATCAAAGAAAAAAACCAAATCGAGGTTTGTTTGCTCAAAATAAAATTCTTCAGCAAAAAATACAACAAAGAGTAACAGAAGTTTTGGAATTAGTTGGTTTGAGTGGATTTCAAAAACGCTATCCTCACCAACTATCTGGCGGACAACAACAACGTATTTCTCTAGCTAGAGCTTTAGCACCCCAACCAGCGTTAATTTTGCTAGACGAACCTTTAAGCAATTTAGACGTTCAAGTCCGCCATCGTCTGAGAGCCGAAATTCGCGCCATTTTAAAAGCAGCAGGAACTTCAGCGATTTTTGTAACTCACGATCGCGAAGAAGCATTAGCCATATCAGATAAAATTGCGGTGATGCGAGATGGAAAACTGGAACAGATAGGCACCCCAGAAGAAATTTACCTCAATCCTCAATCCCGTTTTGTAGCAGAATTTGTCACCCAGGCTAATTTTATACCTGCCACGAAAAAAGATTTTACCTGGGTAACGGAGTTGGGAGAAATCACCATATCCGAATCGACAAAAGATAATAGCAGCGATCTAGGAGACTTAATGATCCGTCAAGAAGATGTTGCGATCGCCCCCGACCTTAATTCTAAGATAGTGATTCGGGAGCGACAGTTTTTGGGTAGAGAATATCATTATTGTTTGGAAACAGCATCGGGAAAAAGAATTCACGCTCGAACTGATTTAGATAATGCGATCGCCGTAGGAACGAGAGTTAACATAGCCTTAAATATTTCTGCCCCCAAAGTTTTTCCCGTTTCCACTGTCAATAATCAGCTTTTGACTACAGTTTAACCTTCGGTTAGTTATTAGTTATTAGTTATTAGTTATTGGTTATTAGTTTTTGGGTCTAAGTCCCCTCTCATAATCTTCGATTTGAGTACTGTACGGGCGAACGGCGGTTCGCCCGTACTAACTACTAAAAACTCTTTTAATTTAGTACAGTTATTGACTAACAACTAATCAGCATAGACAATTTTTTCGGGGAATTTAATATTAGTATCGATACGGAAATTAGAATGAACTATGTGTCTTTCAGCAAAGAAAAGTTTTAAAGTATAAGTCTCTCCATCAATCAAATCTAATTCATCTAAATTGACAGATTGCTCTCTTTGCAGGTGAACTCCACCAATGTCGATTACTTTCTCCCCGTTGATATAAACATAAACGTCATCATCGCCTTTAAAAGTAAAGATACGAGGGTTTTCTTCCGTACCAGCAACATAGGTAAATTCAGTTTCTATTTCATAGGTGAAATGATAATTATGAGGATAATCTTCATTGCCATAAAGCATTCCATCTAGAGGAAAAAATGATTCTCCCTGTTGAATATCCCTAGCAAAAGTATAAACTCCATCTTCATCTTCGTCAGTCAAAGTAATTGTATATTCCATGCTTTGATTGACTCCTTCTACATTATTAAACCACTGGTCAAAATTAGCTTGAGTAGTTGTAGAAGGACTGCCTCCTGCATAAACTGGTTTGCCATCTTCTCCAAGAAAATCGGTAGTAACATCATGGTCTAAACCGAATTCAAATACACTTCCATCGCTACTAACATCTCCAGGACTGCGTTCAAAATCGGGATGATCGCTAGTAAAGTCTCTTAAAATTCCTGTAATTTGAGTTTTCTTGATTCCATTTTCTTCAGTAGTTGCTTGAGTTAAGCTTGCCCGAGCAACAATCAGAGTGGAAAGTAAAGTAGTAGCAATTGTAAAATTAATAAATTTAAAAGCTTTCATGGGTTAAATTTTAATAATTGATAGTAATTTTCTAAGTAAATATAAGTAAGATTGTTTTTGGTATTACGAACAATTACTTAGTTATTTGTATCTAGTATTATCTACGGATAAAAATAGATTTAGGTTAAAATCTAATAAACTTTCCCCCAATTTTTTACTTCTCTTTTTGAATTTATCATAAAGTAATTCAATTAAACTTGTTATGTTGGAATATTCGATCGCAGTAAATTTATCAAAGTAAATAGTTCTGAAAAATCGTATTTAATGCTAAATTTTCAGTATATTTTGCTCAAAGATAAAACGATCTAAATACATGAAAATTCTAGTTACATTTATCTACGGAATTTTAATTACTCTTTTGGGTGTTGTGGGCTATTTTGCTACGGGACAAGGGAGCAAAACTGCCCTGATTCCCTGCATATTCGGTTTGCCTGTCATCGCTTTAGCGATCGCTAGTTGGTTAAAATCTAGTCTGACGAAGCAAACATCAATCGCAGCAGGAATTATTGCTTTTTTGGCATTTGGCGGTACTATTCGGGGATTAATGGGACTGGTGACTTTGATTTCGGGAGGTGAAGTAGCCAGACCAGAAGCAGCGATCGTACAAGGGATTATGGCGATCGCATCTCTTGCTTATGTTTTGTACCTATTAATTAGCTTGGGTCGCCAAAAAAATCAACAAAATTAACTAATTTCCAGTAATATTTGAATCGAGAATTACCGAGTTTAATTAAAAGTGAAATATCGCAATCCAGCCCCTACCGTTGATATTATTATCGAACTGATCGATAAACCCGAACGACCCATTATTTTAATTGAAAGAAAAAATGAACCATATGGTTGGGCAATTCCAGGAGGATTTGTTGACTATGGAGAATCAATCGAAACCTCTGCCATTCGAGAAGCCAAAGAAGAAGTTAGTCTAGATGTAGAATTAATCGAACAGTTCTATGTCTATTCCGATCCCGCCAGAGATCCCCGCCAGCACACTCTAGCGATTGTTTTTATTGCTACTGCAAAAGGAGAGCCTATCGCTGCCGATGATGCTAAAAATTTGGGGATTTTCCATCAATGGAATTTGCCACAAAATCTTTGTTTCGACCACGATCGCATTATGCAAGATTATTGGCATTATCGTAATTATCGTTTACGACCTTTGAAAAAATTATAAATTAAACCTAATAGTAAAAGCAGTAGTGTAGTTTTTACTGCTAACTGTTATATCTCCTCCTAGCAACTCGACTAACTTTTTAACTAATGCCAAACCAATGCCCGTACCTCCATGTTGCCAGGGGTCACTATTAGGTATGCGATAAAATTTATCAAAAATTCTTTCTTGTTCTTCTATAGGTATCTCGACCCCCATATTAATTACCTTGAGTAATAATTGCTGAGATTTTTGTTCGGCACGAATAATAATTAATTCTTCTGGAGGAGTATATTTATAAGCATTATTTAATAACTCATTAATTACTCTTTTAAGCATTTTAGGATCGGAACGCAAGATTGATAATTTATCTGGTAAATCCAACTGTAATTTTTGCTGTTTTGTCCCTAAAGAAAAAGTTTTAACTATCAGAGGAATCCAAGTAATGAGGTCTATCTCTTCCCATTTTTCTGGTTTACTGGCAGCATCTACATAACAAAGAGTCAATAAATCATCTACTAGTTGATTTTGTTTCTTAAAAGAAGAATGGAAAATTTCCAGAACCTTATTAATTTTGGTCGAACGATGGGCTCCAATTTCCATTTCTAAAAGATTTTCTAGAGTACTAATTGCCAAACGCAAACTACTCATCGGGGTGCGTAATTCATGGGAAATAGTTTTCAGGAAATCATCTTTAACTACATTAAGTTTTTCTAATTCACTGACTTGTATTTGTTCGGCTTTATAAAGTCTGGCTTGGCGAATGGCGATCGCACAGCGATCGGCAATTTGTTCTACTAATTTGATTTCTCTGGCTTCAAATACACTTTCTTTGGGACGCATCAACCAAATATTGCCAAAAATATCTCGTTCGTCAAAAATCGGACAGATTAAACAGGTAACTTGCTGCTGTCGATAGCCAATGGTAGGTAGCCAATCGACAAAATGGATTGATTGTTTGTCGAGCAAGCGATCGTATAATTCGGGAAAATCAGTGACTTGGCGAAAAATTCTCTGTTCGTTGGGTAATAGAATCGGATATTCACAAATCACTTCTGTCAAAGTATGATTGTCTTTGTATAGTTCTATTTGACAGCATTCTAAATTCAATCCTTCTGTAAGACTTGTGGTTGTAGTTTGTAAAACCTGCTGTTCTTCCAAACTATCGCGGATCGCTTGGGTAATAGAGCTAGCTAATTCTTCCGTTTTAAGTGCTTGTTGTAATTGTTCTAAAGTAGATCTTAACTGTGCGGTATGCTGTTCTATTTCGGCAATTTTTTGTCTTTGATGAAGATTGATGCTGGTAGAAATTAAACGATAAATACTACCGCGATCGCCAATTAGAGGATTGACGACAGTAATCCAGCAACTACGCTCGTTAGCTACAATCGAGCAATATTCATAACTTTTAGCTTCTTGGGTTGCTACGCAACTGTTGTAAGTTTCTACTACTACTTGAAAGTCGCGATCGGCAAAAATTTCTTGAGGACTTTTACCCCTAAGATCTTCTGTTTTAGTTCCCAACCAAAATTCACAAGCAGGATTAAAATCTAAATAAAGATATTCATTTTCTTCTGTAACTTCAATAACACAAATCGCTGCAGTTGTACCTTGATAAACACTACGATATAATTCCGTAAAATCTAAGTTTTCATGACCTTTAGATAAGTCTCCTTGCTGAATACTTTGCTCTTGCCGACCACGATCTTGAGGTTCTTTCCTATTCACAAAAGGTATAGTGTAGCGATGTTATTAATCTTCTGAAAAAATGCAAGCCTAGAATGACTTGCAAACCTAATAACAATATAAATTAGGTAGGCAGGATCTAATCGAGTTCTTTAGGAAAATTTTAACCTCAATTGCCTACAGTCGGATAAAACTAGATTCTGGCAAGTTTGACGGACTACTCCTAGGGAGCAGAGACGGAATATATCTCGTCTCTATAACTTCTATAACTGCCTTTACTGTTGTCAAGCGTTACTAGTACTTACTTTAGGCAAAGCAATAGTCTCACTTCCTGGGGGCAAATTAGTGGTAGAACTAAAGGAATTGCTGTTCTCTATTTGTACCATTAAACTCGCCATTTCTAGAGCATTTAAAGCATAATTCCAGCCCAAATTACTTTTAATACCAGCCCGTTCTAGGGCTTGTTGCATGGTGTCAACAGTTAAAACACCAAAAATAACTGGTACTCCAGTTTGAAAACTGGCTGCGGCAACTCCTTTTGCAGCTTCGGAGGATACATAGTCAAAGTGGGGGGTTTGTCCGCGAATCACCGCACCCAAACAAATAATGGCATTGTAAGTACCCTTAAGGGCTAATTGTCTGGCAACCATGGCGATTTCATAACTACCAGGAACCCAGACATAGTCTACTTGACCGTTATTAGGTTCGATATTAATACCATGACGCTTGAGGCAATCTTGACAACCCGAAATGAGTTTATCGGTTACCAAATCGTTAAAACGACCGATGACGATCGCTATTCTAAAATTAGATACGTCTCCTGCAAAAGTACCTTCAAAAACAGCCATAAATAAATAATTTTGTAAATATCTAAGATAATAATTTTACTTTTATTTGCCACTAATTTCCAAGGCGATCGCTCAAAGTCAGGGCGATCGCTCTCGTTAGTGTTTGGTTTTTTTAGATGACAAAAAAGTTTAAAACTGCTACCGTTACAACCAAAACAGTCCAAATACCAGAACCTACATAGATTAAAGATTTAGATTGTTCCCAGTTTTGAGGGGAAGCATAAGCAACTGGAACTCCAATTACCATGACAAATGAAAATAGAACTAGGGCTACTAATGCCAATTGAAACAAAATAGTCATTTTTAAGATTCTCCTAATTTTTAAGATAGCTACCGAGCAAACCTTTTAATAAAGTTTTAATTTGCAAGACAAAACTGTTATGGATCTTTGACCCATTGGAGTTGTTGTCGAGATTATTAATTTTTTCTCCGATCTTTATACGCTACCAAAAAGTGACCACATCTGAGAAGAGATCTTAGTCGCAATGCTAAATAACTTTATTCAAACTTTTGTAAACTACCAGGAAACCCAAGCTAATAAGAAGTTATGGTTTCACTGGGACTTCATACTAAAATCGCTATATAGAGATGATTAATGTTGGATTTTAGAGCTTGCGGTATTTTGCTTCATCCTACTTCTTTACCCAGCCCCTTCGGGATTGGAGATTTAGGAAATAATGCCTATAAGTTTGTTGATTTTTTAGCAGCCAGCGACCAACAAATATGGCAAATCTTACCAATTGGACCGACGGGTTTTGGTAACTCTCCTTATCTATCTTATTCAGCTTTGGCAGGAAATCCGCTATTAATTAGCCCTGCAATCTTGCACGAACAAGGATTATTGACCGACGACGAACTCAATTCGGTTGGGGATTTTCCGTTAGACAGAGTAGACTTTGATCGCGTAGTTGCTACGAAAATTCCTTTGTTGAGGAAAGCTAGCGATCGCTTTAAAGCCAAAATAGAGCGGACTCCTGATGAAGAATTCAAACGGTTTTGTAATCGTCATAATGATTGGTTGAGCGATTATTGCTTATTCATGTCTTTAAAACAGGAAAATAATTATCAAAGCTGGCATAAATGGGAAACGGATATTGCCGAACGTCAGCCTCAAGCAATGGCAAAATGGGCGACAAAATTGGCAGACGAAATCTTTTTTCATAAGTTCGTTCAATATGAGTTCTTCTGTCAGTGGCAAAAACTCAAGCAGTATGCCAACCAAAAGGGAATTAAGATCTTCGGGGATATCCCCATTTATGTCGCCCACGATAGCGTTGATGTTTGGGCGCACAAAGAAATCTTTTGTCTCGATCCAGAAACGGGAGAAGCGTCTTTAATGGCGGGCGTACCCCCAGATTATTTTAGTGCTACAGGGCAGCTTTGGGGCAATCCCGTTTATAACTGGCAAGAACTAGAGAGAACTGATTTTAAATGGTGGATTAGAAGGGTTGAAGGCATCTTAGAATATGTCGATATCATTCGTATCGATCACTTTCGAGGTTTTCAGGCTTATTGGGCAGTACCTCAAGGAGAAACAACTGCCATGAAGGGTACTTGGTTAGATGCCCCTGGAGATGAGTTTTTTCAAATTCTCGATCGACAATTGGGTAAACTGCCCATCGTGGCAGAAGATTTGGGGGTAATTACGCCTGAAGTAGAGGCTTTACGAGATAAATTTAATTTCCCTGGAATGAAAATCTTGCAATTTGCCTTTGACGACGATCGCGCCAATGGTTTTTTGCCTTTTAACTACACTAATCGTAACTGTATCGTCTATACCGGTACTCACGATAATAATACTTCTATTGGCTGGTTTTCCGAGCGATCGCCCGAAGCTCAAGCTAGAGTAGTAGACTATCTGGGTTGTGTTTGTAATGATGGCATTCACTGGGCGTTAATTCGCTTAGCGTTAAGTTCTGTAGGCAATACGGTTGTTTTACCCTTCCAAGATGTTTTGGGTTTGGGTACTGATGCCAAAATGAACACTCCTTCTCAGCCAACGGGTAATTGGGAATGGCGTTGTCGTACTGAAGCCTTCAATGAAGAACTTGCAACTCGTCTGAAGTATTTAACCTATCTTTATGGTAGAACTCCAGTTAACCACGAATGATCGATGGATTTGCTCTTAGTTTTTAGGGTTTTTTGATTTTAAGATTACAAATCAGACGGACAAGCGCGATCGCTGTTTGTTCGATACCATTACCGCAGAATAATATTAGTGAATCTAGTATTGTTTATGCGGTATTTGTTTTATTTATCTATCGATCGATCAAAAGAAATATATTCTGCCAAAGTAACAGGATCGACTCCCAATTCAGAACGGTTTTGGGCAGCAATAACTCCCGAACGCCCGTGCCAAAAAGCAGCAGTAGCAACTATATCCAAAAGATTCTTATCTTGGCTTTGAGCTACCAATCCTCCCGTCAAACCAGTTAAAACATCGCCACTACCACCCCTGGCTAGGGCGGGGCTACTTTCGGCAATTAACCAAGTCAAACCTTCACTATTGGCGATCGCAGTTCTCGCACCTTTAAGTAAAATAATTGCCTTACTTTGTTGGGCTGCTTTTTGCACTAGGTCAAAGCGATCGCTAGTTTCGTTGACAAGTTCGGGAAAGAGACGTTTGAATTCTCCTGGATGGGGAGTTAAGACGGTAGGATATTCTCGTCCATTTAAAACTTCAATTACATCTTGTTCCGATAAAATATTCAAGCCATCGGCATCTAATACCAAAGGAGATTCCGCAGATAGTACCTTTTCCACGATCGATCGCGCGTCAGTAGTCAAACCACAACCACAAGCGATCGCATCAAATTTAGCCAAGTCAGACAGAGAAAAAGGCAGAGAAGAAATCGCCCCCTCTTTATTTTGGGGACAATCTACAATTAAAGCTTCGGGAATACGACTGACAATTAAGGTTTTAAGAGATTCTGGCACGGCGAGTGATAACATTCCCACTCCGCTAGCCCTAGCTCCCAAAGCAGCCAAAATCGCTGCCCCTGCATAGCGTTGAGAGCCACAGATTAATAATAAATGTCCCCGATCGTATTTATGGGTAACTTTAGGACGGGGTAAAGGAAGAAATTGACGCGCTGTTGCCAAACTCATTTTTTTGACTGGTGTGGGTTGGGGTAAGACAGCACCAACGTGATGGGGTAAAATACCAAAGTCAACCCGCTCGCTTTTACCTAAATATTCCAAAGCAATATCTTGAAAAAAAGCCCGCTTCCACATACCCAAACAAAGAGTATTGCTGGCTTTAATCGCACTCCCAAGGGCTTCTCCTGTATCGGTTTGAATCCCCGAAGGCAGATCGATACTCACGATCGGTTTAGACCAACTATTAATTAAATTAATTACTTCGATAATATTGGCAGGTAATTCGCGAGTTAAACCAAAACCAAATAACCCATCGATTAATAACTGGCATTTTTGTAAAGGTTGAATTTCTTCGTAAAAAGTAACGCCCAAACTGATTAAATAATTAGAATGTTGGTTGGTAAGAGATTTCAATTTGACAAAAGGATGAAACACCACCACCTCATATCCTGCCAAATATAACTCGCGGGCTACCACTAAGGCATCTCCCCCATTATGCCCAGGACCTACTAAAATTCCGACAGAAGCATATTGCGATCGCGGATATAAAGCCTGAATGCGATCGCTACACAATCTAGCTGCTTTCTCCATTAACGCAGCAACGGGCATTCCTACAGCAAAAATCTGTTCTTCAATTTGCTGCATTTGCGAGGCAGAAACGATAGCGGTTTTAACGATATTTTTCATGTTCTTCAGCCATTAACTATTAATTGTTAGTTGTTTTTCAACTGCTAGCAATAATTCATCAATGATACGGTTGCGAAAATAGTGGGGTGGTTGCCATTTAATCCACTCAGCAGAACTATGTTCTGTCATCACAATGTCTAATTCTTCTTTGACCCAACCAAAAAAGATGACTAGAGATTTCTCTACCTTCTGTCCGTCATAACGTCGATAGCGGGGATAGTAGATAGTTTTAAAGCGAAAATCCAACTCCAAGCATACCTGTCGGCTATTAATTCCCGTTTCTTCTTCCAACTCTCTTAAAGCGCATTGTAGTTCTGTTTCGCCTGGTTCAATATGACCTTTTGGTAAATCGTAACGATGAGATCGCTTCATTAAAAGGAAAGATGGTTCTTTGGTTTGAGTAAAACAGATAACACCACAGGATTTGACTTTATACATGGAAAGCGATCGCACAAAACAAGCGATCGTAGTTAAAATAAGATTTTGCTATGCCATCATTCCCATTAATTTAACTCGATAATTCTTTTGGTAGAATAAAATCACCGTCAGCATTATAGGGGAAAGCAATCGCTTCAACTACCGAACTAATGGCTAGTGGACTATATACATGAGGATATAATTCCGTTCCCCCTTCCAGATTTTCCTCAACTAGACTACTACTTATTGTAGAAGACTCAATTTTTAATAATACAAGACCATTTTGCCCTTTATAGTACCGATTTGCCACTGTCACAATTTGATGACCATAGGAACAATGGATAAATCCTTCGGTTGCAAACCCTTGAGGAATGTATTCTCCTTTACTTTGGGCAGCTTTCCATTCTTCGGCAGATGTAATGTGGTAGAGAAATTTTTTTTCGGTCATTAGTTAGTTATTAGTCATTAGTTATTAG
>NZ_JBZNBU010000334.1:0-22623 GCF_058530065.1 Waterburya sp.
GATAATTCGGATTTAGAATTAGATGGATTGAGTGAAGTTGCTCAGAACCTGGAAGAGACTAATTTAGAATCATTAGCCCTAGATAATTCGGATTTAGAATTAGATGGATTGAGCAATTTAGATAACAAATTAGAATCTCTTACCGTTGAAGCCTTAGGAGATTTAGATCACAACGACTTAGATAGCTTATTAGATTTAGATTCAGAAACAGATTCTCTAGATTCTTTGCTGTCAGAATCAAACACCAATCTAGACGATTTAGAAAGCTCTTTAGAGGCAGATTCGGGTTTATCTGACTTAGATTCCTTGTTAACCAAAGAATCCCAAACTGAGTCGCAGGCTGCTAGTCCATCACCAACAACTATCGCTCCTAAGCCATTACCTCAATCAATTCCTAGTTCTTCTCCCTCTCCCGTAAAAGCTCAAGCTTACGACCAAACCATGAGGGTTTCAGTCAGAAAATTGGATGACTTGAATAACTTGATTGGGGAATTAGTAGACAAACGCAATCGTTTAGAGGACGACCAAGAAAGGTTACGTCGCTTCTTAGATAACTTATTAGTTCACGTTCAGTCTCTTGGAGAAGCGGGAGCTAAAATGCACGATATGTACGAGCGATCGCTTTTAGAAGGGGCTTTAATTGCCAGTCGTCAGTCTCGCGCCAATTCCGCCGTAGCTGCGGGGGGTAATAATTCGGGATTCGGAGGAGAAGAAGCTCAAGAAGAAGGTCTAGATGCTCTAGAAATGGATCGTTTTACGGGTTTCCACCTCTTATCTCAAGACATCATCGAATTAATCGTTCGAGTTAGAGAGGCTGCATCGGATATTCAATTCGTAGTTGACGAAACCGACAAAGTCGCCCAAACTTTCCGTCAGGTAACCAGCCAACTCCAAGATGGCATGAACTCCTCGCGGATGGTAGCCTTCGGACAAACTGCAGATCGCTTGCCTAGAGCAATTCGGGATATTTCTCGCAAGCAGAAAAAACAAACCAAGCTACACGTCGAAGGTAAGGATGTTTTGATCGATAAAATGATCGTCGAACATTTATATAATCCCATGACTCACTTGGTCAACAATGCCATTTCTCACGGAATTGAAACTCCCGAACAAAGACTTAAAGTAGGCAAACCCGAAGCAGGAAATATCAATATCCATGCTTTCATTCAAGGTAACCAAACCGTAATTACCGTCACCGACGATGGTGCGGGGATCGACCCCGAAAGAGTCAAACAAAAGGCGATCGAAAAAAATCTAATTACTTGGGCGACAGCACAAAATCTTTCTAACCAACAAGTTTACGAACTATTGTTTCATCCTGGTTTCAGTACTAAAGATACTGCCGATGACTTTGCTGGTCGTGGTGTAGGGATGGACGTAGTTAATACCGACCTCAAAAAAATTCGGGGTTCGATTAGTACCGAGTCAGAAATAGGCAAAGGAACTACTTTTACCATCCGCTTACCATTGGTATTGAGTATCTGTAAGGCTCTGACTTGTGTAGATGGTAACAACAAAATTGCTTTTCCGATTGATGGGGTAGAAGATACAAAAGAGTACTTACCTGGCGATATCGAAACCAACGCCAATGGAGTTCGTTGCATTTCTTGGAAAAATACTCTATTGCCCCTAAGACCCCTCAGTGGCTTGTTAAACTACAATCGTCAAATTCGTCGTGCAGGTATATATAATGCCAATCCCAACAACGACGATACTATTTCCGTAGTCATCCTTCGCAGTCTCGATAACCTACTGGCAGTCGAAGTAGATGAAGTTAGAGCCGAGCAAGAAATTGTGATCAAACAAATTGACGGACCTATTCCCAAGCCACCAGGTATTGCAGGGGCGACGGTATTGGGTGACGGTACGATTATGCCTATTGGGGACGTACTAGAGTTAATTGAAATTGCTCAAGGTAAGAGAACTATTGAAATTGGCTTCGATGTTATCGACGGTCAAATGGGCAGCAAGCAAGCTCAAACAGAAAGTATCCAACAAGAACCTATGGTATTGGTGGTTGATGACTCGATTACTGTTAGAGAACTGTTATCCATGAGTTTCAATAAATTGGGTTACCGCGTCGAGCAAGCCAGAGATGGTCAAGAAGCTTGGGATAAACTACGAGGTGGTTTGGAATGCGACATGATCTTTAGCGATATCGAAATGCCTCGCATGAATGGTTTAGAACTGCTTTCTAACCTACACAAAGACGAACAACTCAGATCTATACCTGTCGCCATGCTGACTTCTCGCGGTGCGGACAAACACAAGCAAATTGCCAATGACTTGGGTGCAAAAGCATATTTAACCAAGCCCTATACTGAAAAAGATCTGATGGATGTGGCACAACATCTAATAGATATTAATCGAGCTAATAAAAAAGCTGAATCTCTGACAATCGGCACCAAAAAAATTAACAATTTGAATTCGGAAGTCGAACCTCAAACTGCTCCTTTAGTGTTGATTATTGACGATTCGGTAACCGTTCGGGAATTACTCTCCATGACTTTTAAGAACGCTGGCTATCGCGTAGAGCAAGCTAGAGACGGTCAAGAAGCTTGGGATAAACTCAATAATGGTTTAGAGTGCGATCTTGCTTTCTGCGATATCGAAATGCCTCGCATGAATGGTTTAGAGCTTCTTGCTCAATTGCAAAAAGATGAAAAACTAGCCCAAATGCCTATTGCCATGTTGACTTCTCGTGGAGCGAAAAAAATGCGTAATATAGCTGCTTCTCGCGGGGCGAATGGTTACTTTGTCAAGCCTTATGTTGAGGAAGATTTATTACAAGCAGCTACTAAGATGATAAATGGGGAAATATTAATTAAGACTAATAATGACTAATCAGCTTGAACGAGCGGTAATTTAATTTTTAATAGTCTTCTTGCAATAAAGAAGACTTAATTTTTTGAGCCAAGAGGTATTGAATGATTAAAACTACAATTTGTCTTGGAGTTTTGTGGCTGAGTAGTTGCTGCGGACTGAGATCTGCGATCGCTGCGGAAGCCAAAATCGAAGAAATGGAATTGAAGATTGGTATTATTCAAAGGCTGGGTTCAGATCCCTTGAAGGATAAAGACCCCAAAATCGAACGAGTAACTATTAATAGCGTTACAGGAGACTCTTTAAAAGTTAGTTTTTTAGATAGCCCAACCTCGGATAATACTGCCAAACCCAAGACGATTAAAACCGATCGCGTAGTCTTAAAAGTAGATTCTCAAAGATTAAGCGAACCCAAGTTACAAGAAAAATTGGTTTTGAGCGATCGCGCTACCTTTGAAACCGCCGAAGACAGTGCCAATTCTTGGCAGAAATTGGGCATTGAAGTAGAAGTCGCTCAACCTGGACGCTGGCAAGTATGGGCGAAACGGGATGTTTATGGCACTCCTTTAGTCCGCCGTTGGTTGCTCCATAGCTTGGAGGCAAATGGTTATGACAGTCCCTATCTGGACACGAAAGTTCTTCACGAACAACCAAACATCATCTTAGAAATTAACGGACAAGAATACGATCGCGATCGAGTTGCCATTACCAGCGGTAAGAATCGAGTTAAAGTCAATACTACTAATAAATCTGAAGCAGCCCGTCTATATGGTGGTAGTTTGTTGCTTCAGCCCAACGCTTATGGGGAATTTAGCTTGGTTAATCGAGTTCTCCTAGAAACTTATCTTAGGGGAGTAGTTCCCTATGAAATTGGCGCAAATGCACCCCCTCAAGCAGTGGCGGCTCAAACGATTATCGCCCGCACCTATGCTCTACGCAATCTCAGACGTTTTGCCACAGACAACTATCAGCTTTGTGCCACAGTTCACTGCCAAGTATACAAAGGATTGAATGATGTTAACCCTACGAGCGATCGCGCGATCGCCCAAACTGCGGGTTTAGTTCTCACCTACGATAATGAACTAATTGATGCTCTTTATTCTTCCACTACTGGAGGTATGACCGCAGGTTTTGAGGATACTTGGGATGGTGCGGAGCGTCCTTATTTACAGCCAGTGTTAGACGCGCCACAGCCTTTTTGGGATTTAGATAAATATCCCCTGAACAATGAAAAAACCTTTCGCCACTTTATTAGTCTGAATAATGGTTTTAACGAAACGGGTAGACGTGGAGTATTTCGCTGGCGCAAAACCAGAAGTATCGCCAACTTAAATAAAGACTTGCGCAAATATCTCAAAAAAATCCGTCATCCTCTAGCAGATTTTAAGACAATCAAATCAATGGAGGTTTACAAGCGATCGCGCTCTGGCAGAATTTTAATCCTAGTTATTGAAACCGATCTTGGAAAACTACAGTTACACAAAAACGAAGTCCGCAGTGCCTTAGAACCTCCCCGCAGTACTTTTTTCTACCTCCAGCCCTTATACGGCGAGCACAAACAACTAACTGGCTATGCTTTTATCGGTGGCGGCTTCGGTCATGGAGTAGGTCTGAGTCAATATGGTTCTTACAATTTAGCCAAATTAGGTTGGTCGGCAGAACGCATTTTGGCTTTTTACTACCCTCAAACTAAACTAGAACCCCTAAATAAAAATATTGTTTTTTGGCGCGATGATTCTCCGACATCTATTAGTAGTAAGAATCAATAAACAATAAAGGTATTTCTAACGAATCGATTTTGGCGTTCGAGTCAAAACGCTGTGTCACAATTGAATTTAAAGGAAAAAGTTTCAAGAAAGGAGTTAAACTTGCCATTTCTTCAATGGAAGTAAAAGTTCCTTTTGTAATACTTTGTGTAAGATACTCGGTAGCACATTCGCCAGCAGTACCGAATAGGATCGATCCTCCGCAGACTAATTTGTTACTTAGGAGTTAGTTATTTATCAAGGAGTAAATAGTAAAACCAGAACTTACACTCTATTCTCTCTGCGTAAGCTCTGGAAAAGTTCGAGAAGTATCTTTTAATATATTAGAGTGGGCTTACCCCGCTAACATCAGTCATTTGACTGAACTAATCGAGCTTAATTTCCCCACAAATCGGCAATATGACTTAGATTGAGCTTTAATACTCAAAAAGATTAAATGTTCGTTTTTGAAAAACCACCCTCAATACTTCAAAATTAAATAAGTAACTAAAAAAGTAATTAAAAAAATATCTATGTTTGACGCTTTAGCTGACAAGTTAGATGATGCGTGGAAAAAACTACGCGGTCAGGACAAAATATCCAAAACCAATATTCAAGACACTCTTAAGGAAGTACGTCGCGCTTTATTATCTGCGGATGTTAACCTCCAAGTAGTCAAAGCTTTTATTGCTGAAGTTGAAGAAAAAGCTTTAGGAGAAGGTGTTATTTCTGGGGTTAACCCAGGACAACAATTTATCAAAATTGTTTATGACGAATTAGTTAAGGTGATGGGGGAAAGCAACGTCCCTTTAGCCCATGCTGACAAGCCTCCTACAGTAATTTTAATGGCTGGTTTGCAGGGTACTGGTAAAACGACAGCTACTGCCAAATTAGCTTTATATCTTCGCAAGCAAGAACGTTCTTGTTTGATGGTAGGAACGGATATTTATCGTCCTGCAGCGATCGATCAGCTATTAACTTTAGGCAATCAAATCGACGTTCCTGTATTTGAAATGGGTACGGATGCCGATCCCGTCGAAATTGCTCGCCAAGGGATAGCTAAAGCGAAAGAACTAAGTGTAGATACAGTCATTGTTGATACTGCTGGGCGTTTGCAAATCGATGATGAGATGATGGGGGAATTATCTCGCATCAAAGAAACTATCAAACCCGACGATACTTTATTAGTCGTGGATGCGATGACTGGTCAAGAAGCAGCGAATTTGACCTATACTTTCCACGAACAAATCGGTATTACTGGAGCGATTTTAACTAAATTAGATGGAGATAGTCGTGGCGGTGCTGCTCTGTCTGTGAGACAAATATCGGGACAACCGATTAAATTTGTTGGTGTAGGGGAAAAAGTAGAAGCTTTAGAGCCTTTTTATCCCGATCGCTTGGCATCTCGAATTCTAAACATGGGGGACATTCTCACTTTAGTAGAAAAAGCCCAAGAAGAAATCGATTTGGCTGATGTAGAAAAAATGCAGTCCAAGATCTTAGAAGCCAAGTTTGATTTTAATGATTTCCTCAAACAAATGCGCCTGCTTAAAAATATGGGTTCTTTGGGGGGAGTGTTAAAGTTAATTCCTGGAATGGGTAAGATTAGCGGTGCAGATTTGGCTAAGGGGGAAACTCAACTCAAACGTACCGAGTCGATGATCAATTCCATGACCAAAGCCGAAAAAGCCGACCCCGATTTACTAGCAAAATCTCCCAGTCGTCGTCGTCGCGTGGCAAAAGGCTCTGGTTTCCAGGAAAAAGATGTCTCCAAACTAGTCCAAGACTTTAGCAAGATGCGATCGATGATGCAAAATATGGGTCGCGGTATGCCTGGAATGGGTATGCCTGGAATGGGAATGGGTATGCCAGGCATGGGCGGAGGTATGCCTGGAATGGGAATGGGTATGCCAGGCATGGGCGGAGGTATGCCCCAAGGTAGAAGGAAAAAGAAAAAGAAGAAGAAAAAAGGTTTTGGTACTTTGTAAATTCGTTGTAGAATTATAGATTGTCACAGCCAACCTGTAAGCAATAGGTATCACTTCATAAAACAGAAAGGTTTCTATTGCCCTGGGGAAAATTAGATGGTTAGATTACAATCGTAAAGGAAAAATTGAAATAACTAATGATTAAATTACGTTTAAAACGCTTCGGCAAAAAGAGAGAAGTTAGCTACCGTATCGTGGCTATTGAAAGTAAGACTCGCAGAGATGGTCGTCCTATTGAAGAGCTTGGTTTTTACAACCCCAGAACAGACGAGACTAGACTAAACGTTCCTGCTATCGTAAAAAGGCTACAGCAAGGAGCGCAGCCCAGCCAAACTGTTAGAAATATTCTCAACAAAGCTCAAGTTTTTGAACAAGTAAATGCCAAATAAGACCGAAGGGGGAAACGTTCGTGAAGCGGGCGGCCCCAACTATGAAGGGTTGGTTCGCTTCCTGATCGAACCTTTTTTAAGCGATCCTCAATCCCTGTCTGTGAATTCTGAAATTAATCAGAAAAATAATAAGATTTGGTTGCGGGTTGCATTTGATAAAAGCGATCGCGGTAAAGTATTTGGTCGTGGGGGTCGCAATATTCAGGCTATTCGCACCGCCATTAAAACCGCAGCCACATCTCATAACGAATCTGTATTCCTCGATATCTATAGCGACGAACCTCCTAAAGAAGAAAGCGATCGCCGTAGCAGATCTTCAGGAAACTCTAGGCGCAGGAAAAATCCTAGTAAACCCGCACCCAAAATAGCAAAAAAATAAAGGGGCATTGCCCCATTTACAAGCTTTAGACTCTAAGCTTAATTCCAAAATAGTTAGCTATTAGCCCTTCGGATTCGGGCGTAAAAACGCCTTGAGAAGCCGTAGGGTATCCCACATTACCTACTGGCTATTAACTCAATAAATAAATCTAAATCAAATCTTATAAAACCAAAACGAAACTTTAAATACTACATAATTGCTGGTAATATCTGTTCTAATAGATTCCATTAAAACTTCCCTACAAACTTTTGCATGAAGCCAGCATCTATCTTTAAATTATTTTCAGCCAGCCTATTGCTCTTGGGTTATGTTTTCTCTAACAGCAAAATTAGCCTTGCCCAAGTAGTTCCCGACAATACGGTTAATACCCAAGTCAATCAGAACGATAATGTAGCCGAAATTAATGGGGGAGAAACACGAGGAGATAATCTTTTCCATAGTTTTCAAGATTTCTCCCTCACAACAGGTCAAACAGCTTTTTTTGATAATGCCAACAATATCTCGAATATCTTCAGTCGAGTTACTGGAGGAAATATATCAAATATAGACGGTTTGATTCGAGCTAATGGCAGTGCCAGTTTATATTTAATCAATCCCGCAGGAATCATCTTGGGCGAAAATGCCAGACTGGATATCGGCGGTTCTTTTTTTACTTCTACGGCTAGTAGTATTTTGTTTGAAGATGGGGAATTTAGCGCGACAGATTTAGATACTCCTCCTTTATTAACCATTAACGCTCCTATTGGTTTGGGTTTTCGGGATAATCCTGGGGATATTACCTATCGAGCATCCATACAGGAGGATTTAGTAGAACCTGGTAATAATGTTTCCTTGATCGGGGGCAATATCAATTTAGATGACGGTGACATTGTAGTAACAGGAGGAAATATTCAATTAGCTAGTGTCAGTGGTTTGGGAGAAATTGGGATTGAGGAAGACGGTAGAGTAAGTTTTTCGGATGCTATAGCTAGAGGGAATGTTACGGTTAGTAATGATTCCAATGTATTTGTTTCCAGTAATCAAGGTGAATCCATCAAGATCGATGCCAAAAACTTGTCGGTCAATTCTGATAGTTTTATCGGCATAAGCATTCCTAACAATGGCAGTATAGAAAATGCTCAAATCGGAGATATTGCTATAGATCTAACAGAAGATCTCACCATCGATGGTGGAGATAGCGATAGTGTCGGCAGTACGTCGATTTCCAGTCTTAATTCTGGTACGGCTAATCCAGGCAATCCAGGCAATATCGAAATTGACGCTCGAAACGTTGAAATCTTCAATAGCGGTCAAATTGGTAATCTAAGTTCGGGTAATGGAGAACCTGGGAACATTATTATTAATGCTAGAGAAAATATTATTTTTAATGGCTTTTTTAGTGGAATTTCTAATGGATTAGATGCAGGAGTTGCTGCCAATACAGGCGATATCAACCTCACGGCTCAAAATTTAGATATTCTCAACGGTGCTGGGATCAACAATTTGGTGCTAGAAAATGGTAGTAGCGGTAATATCAATCTCAATATCAGCGATACGATTAGAATTAGTGGGAGGGGGCAGGGTTTCTCCCCTCCTCAGTCCACTGCTAGCAGTATTCTAATTGGTGTTGGTGGTAATGGTAACACTGGAGATTTAATTATCAATGCTCGGAATTTGCTGTTAAACGATGGTGGATTGATTGTTAATAGCAATACAGGGCAAGGTCGTATTGGGAATGCGGAGATCGACGTAGATGTCTTAGAAATTGCTGAAGGGTCGGTAATAGACAGTAGCGTTCAAGGTTCTGGAAATGGTGCTAGCATTAACATAAATGCCCAAGATAGAATATCAATCTCAGGCAATTCTGATGTTTTTAGCTTAATTTCGGTTGATGTTAACCCCGATGCAACGGGAGAAGCTGGCGATATTACTATTAATACTCCTAGATTGATCTTGGATAATGCTTTTATTTCCGCAGATGTTAGAGGCAATGGAAGTGGTGGTGAGATCGATATTCAAACCAGAGAATTATCCCTTGATAATAATTCCTTTATTTCTGCTGATGTTTTATCAGGAGATGGTAATGCTGGGGAAATTGATATTCAAGCCACAGATTCGCTCGGGCTATCTAATGGAAGTTTAATTGTGGCAAATACTTCTGAAGGATCTACTGGTAATGCTGGCGATATAACTATCGGTGGAGGAAAACTGATTTTAGAAAGTGGTTCTCAAATTGGTGCTACAACTAGGGGTAGTGGAAATGCGGGAAATCTCACAGTTATTGCAGAATCAATTGACATCAGTGGTGCAAATGAAGATTTACTAGATAGAAGCGGTTTGTTTGCCAAAGCCTTGATTGGGAATGGTAATGGAGGAAGTCTCTCAATTACTACAGGAGAATTAAATATTAGCGATGGTGCAACGGTGGAAGTTGGTAATTTACCAAGTTTTGAGGATTCCGATACTGTGGCTGGTACGGGGGAAGCGGGAAATATTATCATCAACGCAAATTCGATTAATTTATTCAATCAGGGAAGAATTGATGCTGCTACTCAATCTGCGGTGGGAGAAGGGGCAAATATTACTTTAAATGTTGCTGAAGATATCACTTTACGAGATGGAAGTTTTATATCTGCTAGAGCGATCGAGGAAGGAGATGGTGGTAATTTAGATATTGATAGCAGATTTATTATTGCTTTCCCTCGCGGTAATAACGATATTATTGCTAGCGCCCAGCAGGGTAATGGAGGAAATATTGAAATTAATGCCGAATCGTTGTTTGGTATTCAACAACGCCCTTTAAATAACTTGACTAATGATATTAACGCTAGTTCGGAAATTAGTGGTTTAGATGGCACGATCGCAATTACTACTCCCGATCTCAACCCAACTCAAGGAGTAATAGAATTGCCAAGCAATACAATCGCACCCCAAGAAACAACAGCCCAAGCTTGCCAGGCAAATAGAGCATCCGCAGCTAAAAATGGACTAAATATTACTGGAAAAGGAGGAATTGTCTCAGATCCTGGATTGCCATTTAACTCGGGAAATGTTTTGGTTGATGGCAAAAGTGATTCCACTACCTCTTTTCCCCAATCGATTGAAACCAGTCAAGGTAAAGTTTTACCAGCCAGAGGAATTAAAGTTAACCAGTCTGGAGAAATAGTATTAACGGCATATCGCACTAATAATGCGGGAGAAAGAATTCCACAGGCAGATATTAATTGCAGTTAGATCTAAATTTGTGTCATGTCAAAAATGATACTTGGGAAAAGTAGGGAGTAGGGAGTAGTAAGTAGGGAGTAGGGAGTAGGGAGTAGCGTTAGTTAATTCATTTAGATTTGCTAATTTTAATGGCTAATTCTATAGCCGATTTCATGCTGCTAGCATTAGCTATACCTTTTCCTGCAATATCGAATGCCGTACCATGATCGGGGGAAGTGCGAATAAAAGGTAATCCAATAGTTGTATTAATCGCGCGATCGAATGCCATTAATTTAACGGGAATCAGCCCTTGATCGTGATACAAAGCTAGATAAGCATCTGCCGTGACGGGAGGTGTTTGATAGTTGCCATACCAAGCCAAACCTGGATTGACCCACATAGTATCGGGAGGAATTAATCCAGTTAACTTTGCTTGAGGATAATTAGAACGAGCTTTTTTCAACCAGTCTGATAGCCAATCTCGCTCTTCCGTACCCAATTGTCCCGCTTCTCCACTATGGGGATTTAAACCTGCGATCGCAATTTGAGGTTCTTTAATGGCAAAATGTCGTTCTAAGGATTCAATTAATAAATCTAGTTTTAAATCCATTAACTCTGGCGTTAAAGCCTGTGGGACATCCTTTAAAGGTATATGAGTAGTAACCAACAAACTCCGCAACATCCAACCAGTATGAGGGGATTCTCCCACAAACATCATGCCAAATCTATTTATTCCAGCTTTTTGGGCTAAAACTTCTGTTTGACCAGGATATTTATGTCCTGCTGCTTGCCAAAGATATTTGGCGATTGGTGCGGTAACAATTCCCTGAAACTTATCTTCTAGAGTTAAAGTAATTGCTTGAGACAAACAATTAAAACTAAATTCTCCACTAATGGCATCCCCTTGTCCTAAAGTTACTTCTCCCTCTAGAGGAATATCTAACACATTGAGGGTACGGGGATTGACTAAATCTTTTTCAGTCAGAGATGTTTGTGCTAGCAAATGTTCGTAGGTAAATTGTAATAATTGACGATTACCAAAGACTACTATTTCGCACTTTTCTCCTAAAGAGCGATCGCTTAAAGCCTTGAGAATAATTTCCGAGCCAATTCCCGCAGGATCGCCCATGGTGACAGCTAAAGAAGGAGTGCTAAACATTTTGACTTGGGATTGAAAACAATTTCGTTATGAATGGTATGACTTGATGATTTAAAATACCTAATATTGATTATGATTGAATATTAGCAATTTAAAAAGCCGTTCGCTTACTGTAAGCGAGTTTATAGCTTTAAATAAAACTAATCCGATCTGATAAAAAAATATCTAGCAAACACGAAGGAGAAATAAATATGAGTGCAGAAAGTATGTTGTTCAATGGAGCAATTTTATGTATTACTTTAATTTTAGGCGGACTTAGTTTGGGCTTTTTAATTCTCAAGCTACAGGGTGGAGAAGCTGAATAAACCTCAAATATTTAGTATTAAACATCAAAATATTAACGGTGGCGATCGCTTTTTAGTTAGAGCGATCGCTTTTTAGTTTTTCAGAGCTAATTCGTCAAGAAAATCTCATTTTTCAAGAAGTCATTAAAAAAATCCTCCCCCACCTTTCCCGACCTTAATATTTTGTTGACAAACAGTCTCTTAGGGCTTCAGAAAATTGTGTTGATTTATTTCACAGTGGCAATTTGGCGGTCGCGAACACCAACCCTGAGCCATTGATAGGAAATAACATTTAAGAAAATACCGCTCGCCAACAACAACGACATCAATACAATTTGATACCAGGCAATAGGATCGACTAATAAATCGGCAACTAAATGAGCCAGATTTAGAACTGTATATACTAAAGTTAAGCCGAAATGGAATAAACGAAAACCCTTGAACCTATAAAAAGCAGTCCCAACTATTGCCAACATTGGCAAAGTAAAAAATAGCAGCATTCCCCACAAAATCGGTTTAATTTCTGCCATAGTTGCCGTTCCTTGATGGTGATGGCTCATAATTGACACATCAATACCGTGAAATATTGGCATTAAAGCCAACTGAGTATGAAATAAAGTTCCTAGTAAAAACACCGTCCACAAAGCAATAATCTTTTCTCGATAATTAATGAAATTTACTTTAGTCATTTTCTTTTACCCATCAATTAATCAGGTAGACTACCTACTAACCTTGTGAGTTACTAATTTCTGGCGATCGCCTGATTTTGTGCTTCCTTGTACGACAAATATCGAACACGGCGCGTGATGAATTGTATAATTGCTAATGCTACCGAGAAACATTTCCGAAACATTACTGCGTCCCCTGCGTCCCATAACAATCAAGTCAGCACCCCAATCTTTAGCGCGATCGCCAATTCCTGTATTGCAGTTACCCACATGGCATTCATACTTGCAATTAAGATTAGCTCTTCTGGCTTTTTGTGCTTTTGATTTCAACCAATCATTGCTTATTTCTATCTCTCTTTCTAGTCTTTGACGAGTCCAATTATAGCGATCGCCCGATATATTCACATCATACAAAGTAGCAATGCCGACCCAAGGGGATACATCCTGCATTTGCCAATCAATAAAATGCACCAGCAATAGTTCGCTTTTCCCAGGTTGAGCGACGGATAAAGCAAAGTCAAAAACTTTTGATGCTTCCAATGAACGATCTAATGGGACTAATATTTTGTTGAACATGGTTTGTCTCTGTGTGAACTACCTACTACCTACTAACTGGCGATCGCGAATTGTTTCTCCCGTTAACATTTCTACTACATCCATACCGTTACTAATTACTCCAGGCACGCTAGGATAACCAGCAGTTGCACCGACTAAATAGAGATTGGGTAGTTCGGTTTTGTAGCCCATACGATTTAAACCAACTTGTTGGGGAATTAATTTCGCACCGTACATATTGCCTTCGGGCTGTCCGAGGTAATGTTCGCTGGTGGTTGGCGTACCAAAGATTTTCATCCGAATATGTTGGTCAATATCGGGAATTAGATCGCGCACGCTATTCATCACATCTTGATATACTGCTCGTTTTTGAGATTTGTACGCCGATAAATCTGTTTCGTGGAGTTTTTTAAATGGTTCGTAAGGACAGACTGTAGTAATTTCTAGAACGTGATGTCCGTCGGGACACATACCTGGTTCGTTAGATTTCAAGGTGGGACAGGATAAAAAGATCCAGGGATGTTCTAAATTACCTTTCAATTGCTCTTGATAAGCTTGGTTAAGATTACCGTTGGGATAGTACCAAATATTCCAATTACCAATGCCATAGTTGCTAGGATTAAAGCCAGCATCCAAACCGAGATAAATATTAAAAGCACTGGCAGAATATTCGTAGTCAGTCAGGCGACGGTGTTCTTGTTTGCTCAATGCTAGAGAGTCGTGCATTAACTTAAGAGTTAACTTAGGGTCGAGATCGCTAATGTAGGCGTTGTCTGCTTGATAAGATTCTCCATTGGCATAAACACCAACTACTTGATGATTTTCTATTTCGATATGCTGTACGGGAGTTGAGAACTTAACTACTCCACCACCTTCTGTAATTGCCTCAACAATGCTATCTACTAGATGTTTGAAGTGATGCCGAGGATAGTAAGCACCTTCTGAGTAATCTGAAACTAGAGATGTGTGGGTAATTAAAGCAATTTCTGAAGGAGGCAAGCCATAATCGCCACTTTGCCCTGCTAACAATGCCTGTAGCTTAGGGGATAGTCCTGCATTGTCGTATAGTTGTTGTAGCGTCCAATTGCGTTTGACAAACAGATGCCAATATTTAGGCAGAGAAAGCCAATCAGACCAATCAAGGTCGTACCAACGTACTTCCTGGGTTAACTGTTTTAGTTCTCGATGAAGTTGTTTTATTTCATCGCAGTAAACATTAATACCCAGGGCTTCTTCAGGGAAAGTAGCAATCAAGCGAGCGCGAAATTTCTCCCAATTTAAAGGAATCCGAAAATCAACCTCTGGGGTAATTACTCTGTCGATACAGTCGGGATTGAGGGAATTGAAGGGTACATCGCGATCGATGTAATCCAAAAATTGTTTGACCGCCTGCCCTTCCCCACACTGATAAATATAGTGAACGTCAGCACAGAAATTGTAATCCCCATAGCTAAAAGTATGACAACAACCCCCTGGTAGGTAATGCTGTTCCAATACCGCCACGCGATATCCTTGACGAGTCAGACAAGCAGCAGCCGAAAGCCCGCCCAATCCAGCACCCAATATTACATAATCAAAATTTCCCATAATCAATCAATCCTCTATTTAGTACGGGCGGTTCGGACGCGAAGCTAATTCTTTAGGGCGAACCGCCCCTACCTACTAACTACTACCCATTTCTAATACTGCCGTCGGGCATAATTGTTTGCTGAAATATAGCCCCGCTTAAATTGACCCCTTCAAGATTGGCATCTTTAAAATTAGCTCCACGCAAATTAGCCCATACCAATCGAGCGTGATCGAGATTAGCATTTTGTAAATTTGCTCCACTCAAGTTTGCATGACTGAGATCCGCATGGCTGAGATTAGCTTTCTGCAAATTAGTCTCAATCAAACTAGCTCGATATAGTTTAGTCTGGCTTAAGTTAGCTGCATATAAAATGGCTCTGTTTAAAAAAGACCTTTCTAAATTTGTTTTGCTCAAAATCGCCCGATTGAGATAGGCATAACTAAAATTAATATCTGCAAGTTGAGCCTTATGCAAACATACCTGCTGTAAGCGAGCATGAGAAAAGTCTCTTGTGCCAGTTAAATACGCAGCTTTAATTAACTCGACTTTCATAGTAGGGTTTGATTCGGCGTATTTTTGTTTGCCCATAGCTACTGTTATCAGCATCTATTTTTATCTCCCTAATCTTCACACCATTCATCTTTTCCTAAAAGATCGCAGATTCGATCTCTTAATAAATAGTCATGGTCTTCTAATTCCCATTCAGCACAAATCCATTCTCTAGGAGGAATAAATTGACAAAGTACGTAGATTGGTTGATGACGGTCGATCTTACCTGTTTCAACTAGATAACGAGCTTCATCTTTGATTTCATTAATTGAATAATCAACAGTAACCGACATTATTCACCTCGCTAGTTAATTCGCTCTCAAGTTTAAAGATAAGCAATAAGCATGAGGACTTTGTGAGGGTTTTGGATATTGGTTAATATTTGATAGATGTTTGAGCATTCAATATGGAAAATATTTTAGTAGCGATCGACTTTTCTGATGTCACGCAACAAGTTATAAAACAAGGTATGTTATTGGCTCGCGCCTTTAACTGCAAGCTATGGCTAATTCATATTGCTGCTCCAGATCCTGATTTTGTTGGCTACATTACTGGACCACAATTTCGACGGGATCTTAGAGCGGAAACTTTGCGCGACGAACACAAATATCTACAAGACAAGGCTGATGAAATGAGAAAACAGAGTATAAATGTTACTACTCTTTTAATTCAAGGTGAAACAGTGGAAACTATCCTTCAAGAAGCTCAAAAACTAAAGGCAGATAGCATAGTTATTGGTTCTCACGGTCATGGTGCATTGCATAAAACTTTAATGGGCAGCGTCAGCGAAGGAATAATTCGTCGTGCGCCTTGTCCTGTAACAATAGTACCCGCTCAAACTAGCTGAATGAGACTATAAGTTAATCGTAGAGTAGGTCAATCATTTGCCTAGGGGATAAACAACTAACCACTACCCACCAGCTAAAATTAAGGGAAAATGGTGAGCGTTGGGAGAGTGCATCCCTTGAATACCCAAATCTGCCCGATTGAGTATATCTGCATGACTGGGAATTACTCGACCTTGACTATCTAAAATTGATTGATTGAAGTTAAAACCATTGAGGTTAAACGCCATAGTGCTTACTCCTACCGCCGCACACCAGATTCCAATAGTGGGAACGGCTGCTAGGAGAAAATGAAAAGCTCGATGGTTACCACTAGCAAACCAAGGAATCAATAGTCTACCCAAGAATCCATAATGTCCAGCCAGATAGTTATAAGTAACCTCTTTTTGACCGAACTTATAACCTAGATCCGCAGACTCGGTTTCGGTTGTTTCCCGAATCAAAGTAGATGTAACCAAAGAACCATGTAGGGTTGCTAACAACGCCCCGCCGAATACTCCAGCTACTCCTAACATATGCAACGGGTTCATCAAAATATTGTGGTGTGCTTGAAACGCTAGCATAAAGTGAAAAGTCCCAGCAATGCCCAATGGTAGACCTTCAGAAAAACTACCCTGACCGATAGGATATACGAGTAACACCGCCGTGGCAGCAGCAACGGGTGCGGAGAAAGCTACAGCAATCCAGGGGCGCAAGCCTTGACGATAGCTTAATTCCCACTGTCTGCCGAGATAACACCAAATTCCAATTAGGAAATGAAACACAATTAGTTGATAAGCACCACCGTTGTACAGCCATTCATCTACAGAACTTGCTGCCCAAATTGGATAGAAGTGCAAACCAACCGCAGCCGAGGTAGGCACAACTGCAGCAGTGATAATGTTATTGCCACCCAACAAAGAACCAATTACAGGTTCGCGAATACCATCAACATCAACCCCTGGCGCAGCAGCAAAGGCACAGATAAAACAAATGGTGGCAACTAGCAGGCTGGGAATCATCAGTACTCCAAACCAACCGATGTAGATGCGATTGTTGGTGCTAGTAATCCAACGACAAAAACGCTCCCAAATGCCAAAAGAATCTGCTGGAGAACGCCTTCTAATAAAGGTATTCATGACTAAATTCTCCTTAATTTAATACTTACTCGAATATGATGAGGTTAGTGGTTAGTGGTTGGTCGTTTTTTACAGATATGACTGAGATTTTCTAGAATAGCAAATAAACAATTGCCCACCCTACCTACTACTTACTGGGTTTTGTTAGTGGTTAATTGTCCTCAAGGATATATTATGCCCTTGTGGTAGTACCGCTTAATGGAATGATCCTACCTACTAACCACTAACTACTCACTACTAACTTCCTTCTAATTTAACTTTGACCGATTTTTTAGGTGCATCTTCTACTTTAGGCAAAGTAAGAGTTAAAACACCTTTTTGGAAATCGGACTTGATTTCGTCAGTTTTGATTGCCATTGGCAAAGGAATCACTCGTTCAAACTTACCGTAATGAAATTCCGAGTGATAGTAGTTTTTATCTTCATCTTCGGTTTTCTTTTCTTCTTTGTGTTCGCCTGAAATAGTTACCCGATCTTCACTGACTTCTACTTCCAAGTCTTGGGCATCGAGTCCTGGAATTTCGGCTTTGAGGACTAATTCTTCGTCTTTTTCTTCAATTTCTACCGCAGGAGTCCACATTCCGCCGATGCTATGTAATCCCATCCAATCATCGTGACCAACAGAAAGCATATCTTCAAACAAGCGATCCATTTGTTTACGCATGGTGCTTAGTTCTCGAAATGGTTGCCATTTACTTAATGTCATGATTAACCTCCAATTTTGTGTAGTGGTTTGAAGTTTATATTTATAGGTTTAATCGAATATTTTGAGGATGTTGTGAGGGTTAAGTTGTTATCTGACTTCTGACCTCAGTTATTGATGAATAATCACGGGTGTGCCGATTTGCGCCCAATCAAATAACCATTGAGCGTTGCCGAGAGGAAGGTTAACGCAGCCATGACTCATGGGCGTACCAAAGTTGTTGTGCCAATATGCACCGTGGAGGGCATAACCGCGATCGAAGTATAGTACGTTGGGTACGTTAGGAAGGTCATAATCATCACCAGTCATGCGATCGCGAGCATATTTGCGTTGAATGCTATAAATTCCTGGGTAGGTTGGTGTATCAGTCTTGCCTGTAGAAATTACGGCACTAAAAGCTTGGGTTTGACCTTTCCAAGCAAATAAATGTTGTTCGCTCAAATCGATTTCAATCCAATGTGTATCGGAATTTCTTAATGTGTCGATCTTAAGAGCGATCGCATTATCTGGAGTAGGATTAGCCCATACAGCATCTGGTTGCAGCCCAGGCTTGCCGATCGCTATGGCTGCAATCGCACCAATCAGATAAATCAATCCCCGATGGAAAAAAGCTTTTTTCTCATCTTACGTCACCTCCTCGAAAGAAGCTAACTAAAACCTCTTTTAGTTTCAAATTAGCAAATTAGTATGAGAAAACCGTGAGGGATCGATAATAACTAGGTTTCAACCCAGATTTTAGCAAGAGCGAAGTAAAATTTTGCGTTCGTTTTCACTGATGGCGATCGTTTCCATAATTTCACCAGTAACTTGTGTGCCGTCTTCTAAATTAACGGTGTGTCTTTCTCCAACGACTAAGACTGGACATTCTCCTGTAACTTCTTCCCATTTTAGATATTCTCCGTCTAGATAATAGTCGTGGATGCAAAAGTGTTCTCTGTTTTGTGTTTCTTTGGTAGTCATGTTTTTCTCCTTTTTTTGTTAGTGGTTAATTGTTGATATTTCTGATTTCTCCACTACGTTTGCCTGTTCCAAATTTGCTCCTGCAAGATTGGCATGGTTTAGATTGGCATCGACTAAAATAGCTTCGTAAAGATTGGCATGAGATAAGTTTGCACCTATTAGATTCGCACCTCGAAGATTTGCGCCACTTAAATCTGCTTCTACCAGGCTGACGCTATTGAGATTGGCATTTTGTAAATTAGCTTCGGTGAGAATAGCGTTGAGAAATGCCCCGCTAAAATTAGCTCCCTTTAAAGATGCATGAGATAGATCTGCGCCACTCAAGTTTGCACCGCTCAAGTTACCGCCATTGAGGGTAATTTCTCTTAAATTGGCATTGGCTAGTTTTGCCCCGCCAAGGTTTGCCCCAATTAGATCGGCATGGCTAAAATTGGTATAAATTAAACAAGCACCGCTTAAATTTGCACCAATTAGGTTGGCTTTAGATAAGTTCGCACCTGTTAAATTTGCACCACTCAAGTTTGCACCGATTAAACTAGTATTTTGCAAATCGATATTAGTTAACTCAGCACGATACAAGCAGACACCATTGAGATCGATTCCCGCAAAGTCTCTTTTTCCTGCTGCATATTCTTTTAGTAGTCTGGTTACTTCTGGCATGGTAATTTCCTCTCTAGCTAAACCGTCATTAATTGCTCTGGCAGAATTGTTCCCCTTAGATTTGCCCCCCTGAGATTTGCATGGGTAAGATTAGAACCAGTCAAATCTGCCTCCCTTAGATCCGCACCATAGAGGTTTGCCCCTCTAAGATCTGCTTGCTGTAAGTTTGCTCGATAGAGATTTGCCCCTGCTAGAATTGCTCCTTGAAGGTTGGCATTTTGCAGGTTGGCTTGTTGTAACCAAGTACCAGTTAAAATGGCTTCGGTAAGTTTGCTATGGGTTAAATTCGCTTCTTGAAGCCTCGCACCGCTAAAATTAACGGCGATCGCCATTGCTCCTGTTAAGTCTGCTCGTTCGAGATTAGCCAACACCAAAAATGCACCGCTTAGATTGGCGTGCTGCAAAATAGCACCCCCTAAATCGGCACGAATTAAATTAATGCCACTAAGTTTTGCCTTAGTTAAATCAGCACAATTTAGCTGGGCGTTGCTAAATTCGCGATCGCCCGCAGCGTATTGTCGCAGTAAAGTTTCTACATTCATTCTTTAGTTAGTTGTTAGTTATTAGCCGTCGCCAGACTTTCACAACTTCCTCAGATTGTTATTCAAAAATGTGAATGTAGATCGCTCGTTGATAGTTAAAACGCAGCAAATATAAAAGTTAACTATCTATTCCAATTATATATTTTTTTCTAATTCTCATAGCTTGAGCGATACAAAACACCATACTCAAACTTGCAAATCATGCTTAGAACTATGAACAAACCAAGCTTAAAAGCCTATCTAGATTTGGTACAAAAATTATTAGGCTGTCCCCAAGGTGAAGAATGGATAGTGTTGCGCCAACATGGAGAATTGGTAAATTTGGGTTTAGTGGAAGTAATGGAACAGGTGGCAAATTACTTTGCTATGGAAGGCAAAACTAAACCTGCCAAATACCTGCACAATTGGGCGAGTCAGCTACATCATATTTTAATCGATAGTGATTCTAATTCTGAAGATAAAGACGATCGCATCAATGCCTATTCAGAACTAATTAAATCTCTATTAGACTGTCCAGAAGGTTTAGAACAGCAAATACTTACCAATCATCAAGATCTCATCGATCCTAACTTAATCGAGGTCATGAAAGAAGTTAGCGATCGCTTAGTATCCAACGATCCTGAAACTGCCGAATACTTGCAAAACATGGCAGCAGAATTAGATCGAACTTGGCTCAAACACCATGAATTTACCCCAACTTTTAAACAAGAGATTGCCCCCGATCCTTGGTTGGACGAAGACGAACAAGTCTCCGCACCCGAACCAGCAATTGTTACCAGCCATCCAGAACAGCCAGAAGAATTAATCCAGGAAGCGAAACTAGTACCTACGGAATCTGTTCCCCCCACAAATACCGATCGAGCAATCGCTCAATTACTAACTCAAATTGTCGATGCTTTGAGCAAACTAGAAACTAATATAGCTGCTCAACAACAAGCTCAAAATCCTCTTTGGTATATGGAAGTTCTAGAAAAAGCTGCTGCTGCTGAGTGGATTTTAACTACCAACGAAGTAGAACAATTAATTGGTGTCAAGCCTCATTGTCATCATGACGAAACTGATTATCATCGCGGTAGTTGGATTTTTATTAAAGCCGGGAAAGTAGGAGCGCAAGTGGCTTGGAAAGTTCGGAAGATTAGTAGTTAGTAGTTAGTAGTTAGTAGTTAGTAGTTGAAGGTTTAATCATGGAACTTCTAAAATACAAAAAGTCAAAAGATCCACCTGCCGAACTAAAACGGCAACAAAAGCTTAATCCTTGGCTCATTGCCTTGATGATTTTGGCTTTGGGAGGAGGGATGAGTTATTGGTATGCTGCCCGTATCAAAACTTCCACTGTCGAACCCGAACCAATTACCAAATATACCCCTGTAGCAGTTACAGCTTTAGGCAGACTAGAACCAGCAGGAGAAGTAATTAAGCTATCTGTGGCTAATGCTCAAGACAGTCGCGTCAATGAGTTGTATGTGGAAGAAGGCGATCGCGTTGTAGCAGGACAACTAATTGCCACTCTCCAGGGTTTAGACCAAAAAGATGCAGAACTAACAGCAGCAAGACAAAATGTCGCAGTTTATCGAGCCAAATTAGCAAAAGTATTAGCAGGGGAAAGCAAAAATGCCGAAATTCAGGCACAGCAAGCAAATATTGCTCGTCTGCAAGCTCAACTGCGCAATGAAAGCTTGGAAAGACAGGCAGAAATAGCCGATGTCAATGCCGAACTAACTAATGCCCGAACTAACTACGATCGCTATGAAAATCTTTATTTAGAAGGAGCGGTTAGCAAATCTCAAAGAGACGATCGTTTAGAAATATATCGGCGATCGCAAGCTAGATTAAATCGAGCAGAAGCTAGATATAACAATACTGTTGCCAGCTTACAAAAACAGATTGACCGAGAAAGATCGATCTTAAACCAATTAAGAGAAGTACGTCCAGTAAACATAACTGAAGCTCAGGCGGAATTAGACTATGCGGCTGCACAAGTCAGGCAAATCGAATCGGAACTTGAAGACTATTACGTGCGCGTACCCATAGCAGGGCAAATTCTGAAGATTAACACTTTGGTCGGCGAACAGGTCAATACTGGTCAAGGCATTGTCGAATTGGGTAGAACCAGTCAAATGTATGCGATCGCCGAAGTCTACGAAACCGATGTCGGCATGGTAAAAGTGGGACAACCTGCGACAATTGTGAGCGAACACGGTGGCTTTGAGGGAAAACTACAAGGAACAGTAGACCATGTAGGGTTACAAATCAAAAAACAAGATATCTTAGAATCCGATCCTGCTGCGGATAAAGATGCTCGTGTGGTTGAGGTTAAGGTGCGTCTCGATCCTGAAGCTAGCGAGAAGGTGGCGGGGTTAACTAATTTACAGGTAAGGGTAAAGATTAATTTGGATAGTCGTTAGTTGTTAGTCGTTAGTTGTTAGTTGAGGAGTTTTTTAGGTATCGGAGGTAGCCATTGAGTTTTAGAGTGAGTTCTTCGATAATTGGTTTCAATTTGTCAA